>JAZDKD010000615.1:0-4192 GCA_043803345.1 Pseudomonadota bacterium | reverse complement strand
GAGAAGAAGAACCCCAAATAGTAGTTCCCGTGGTTGAGGTGATGATCAATTTTCCAGGAGCTTCAGCGGCCGAGGTCGAAAACTTGGTAACCATAAACCTCGAACGCAAGCTTTGGGAAATCGATGGAGTTGAATATATTTATTCTTCATCCCGACCAGGAGGCGCTGTGGTAACCGCCCGTTTCTACGTTGGTCAGGAAAGAGAAAACAGTATTCTTAAAGTGTATAGCAAGATAATGGCATACACTCCGGACGCTCCCCTTGGGGTGACGGGATGGGTTGTGCGCCCTATAGAAATCGACGATGTGCCTATTGTAACATTCGCTATGTACAGCGCCCTCTACTCCGATTACGAGCTGAAAAGGGTTGCCAATGAAATCTTACACAGGCTTCAAAGTATACCTGACACCGGCAAAACATATATCGTAGGAGGTAGGGAGAGACAAATCAGGGTTCTGGTCAAGCCCGAAAAACTGGCCTCAAGGAATGTGGCCGTTCTTGATCTTATAAAGGCCTTAAAAGGCACCGACATCAATTTGCGCGCCGGGACTATGGACATACTCAATAGGGAGATAATAGTCGACGCAGGACCTTTTCTGAAATCCGCCAATGATGTTAAGGATCTCGTAATTGGGGTTTATCAAGACAAACCCGTTTATTTCAGGGATGTGGCCGAAATATTTGACGGACCTGAGGAGGTTAGCTCATACACAAGATTGACCTTCGGAGTGGGAGCCTCTTCTGATCATGAGACCCGAGCCATTTCTAACATCGGGCCCGGAAAGCCATACAATCAGGTCACCATCGCCGTGGCAAAACGAAAAGGAACCAATGCCGTTAAGGTTGCAGAGGGTCTCATTGCCAAATTCGAAGAACTGAGAAAGACGGCGCTGCCATCAGATATAAACGTTCTGGTAACCAGGAATTATGGCAAAACAGCCGACGACAAGGTCAACGAGCTGGTCAAGCATCTCATAATTGCGATAGTCAGCATCATAGCGCTGCTCAGCCTTATGCTCGGATGGCGTGAGGCCATGATTGTGGCTTTGGCGGTTCCCATGACCTTAGCGGTGACCTTGCTCGCCAATTATCTTTTTGGCTACACAATAAATAGGGTTACGCTTTTCGCCTTGATACTTTCCCTTGGTTTGCTCGTAGACGACCCGATTGTGGATGTGGAAAACATACATAGGCATTTCAAACTCCGAACTCATCCACCTCTGGATGCGACCTTACTGGCGGTGGATGAAGTCCGTCCGCCTACCATTCTTGCTACTCTCGCGGTTATTGCCTCGTTTTTGCCGATGTTCTTCATAACCGGCATGATGGGGCCATACATGAGACCCATGGCAATAAATGTACCCGTGGCAATGCTGATGTCGCTGGTCATAGCCTTCACTGTAACACCCTGGGCAACCTATCATGCTCTACGAAAAGAATATGAAAAGGAATCACATTCTTTTGATTTCAAATCGGGGGTAATCTACAAGACCTACAGAAGGATCACGCTTCCTTTCCTGGAAAGCAGAACAAAAAGCTATCTTTTGATCGCCGCAACAGCAGTGGCGTTGGTGGGATCGGCGTCGCTGGTAGCTCTGAATCTGGTTCCCGTCAAAATGCTGCCTTTCGACAACAAGAATGAGTTCTTGATACTGGTGGACATGCCGGAGGGAACTACTCTTGAGACTACCGACAAGGTTGTCCGTGACCTCGAACATTATCTGGCCACCGTCAATGAAGTTCGGGATATCGAGTCATTTGTGGGTATCGGCTCCCCAATGGATTTTAACGGAATGGTAAGGCAATATTATCTCCGTAAAGGAAGTAATCTGGCTGACGTTAGAGTCAACCTCATTGATAAGGAGGAAAGGAGTTGTCAGTCTCACGGTATTGCTCTCCGAATCAGACCCGCAATACATGAAATCGCCAAACGATTGAACGCTAATGTCAAACTGGTGGAGGTTCCCCCGGGTCCACCGGTGTTCTCTACGATTGTCGCGGAAGTTTACGGGCCTCCTGAAGCCTCCTACGAGGATATTGCGTCGCAGGCCCAACGAGTCAGAAAACTTATGGAAGACACCGGCCACGTTGTCGACATAGACGACTCGGTCACAGCCCCTCAACTCCAGTATAATTTTGTTGTCGATCGCACCAAAGCCGGGCAGCATCATCTGAATCAGGATGAGATAGCTCGATCGGCGAAAATTCTTCTAGGGGGGGAATCGCCAGCTATAGCTCATTCAGATAAAGAAAGAAATCCTCTTGAAATAAATCTTCGGCTTCCCCGGGAGTTGAGATCGAGGCTCCAAGACATGGGGCCTATCAAACTCAGAGGTTCCGATGGATCTATGACTCCATTCGCTGAGTTGGGATCTATTCAGCAGACTGTTCTGGATAAGACAATTTTCCGCAAGAATCTTCATCAGGTAGTTTTTGTCACGGGCGAAACAGCGGGTTTGAGTCCAGTCAACGCTATTCTTGAACTGCAATCCGCTACGAAACGATTGGATCTTCCCAAAGGCTACGAGGTCAATTGGTCGGGAGAAGGCGAGTGGAAAATCACGCTAGATGTTTTTCGTGACCTGGGCATAGCTTTTCTCGTAGCTTTGGCGCTCATATACGTGCTTCTCGTTCAACAAACGGAATCGTTTGTTGTTCCACTGGTAATCATGGTGGCTATTCCACTGACCCTGATAGGAATTCTGCCAGGATTCGCGATCCTCAACCTGTTGAAGGCTCAAACTATAGGACCTTACACCGATGCAATTTTCTTTACAGCAACTGCGATGATAGGCATGATAGCCCTAGCTGGAATAGTAGTTCGCAACTCGATAATCCTGATAGATTTTATACATGTCAGAGTGGCGCAAGGTATTAATCTTAAGGAGGCGATAATTGATTCAGGGGCTGTAAGATTCACTCCAATTCTGTTGACTGCCGGGGCCGCAATATTCGGCGCATGGGTAATCACCCTCGATCCTGTGTTTTCGGGGCTTGCCTGGTCTTTTATTTTTGGAGCGTTCGCATCAACTGTATTTTCTTTGGTCATGGTTCCGGTAATATATTTCATGATCTATGGAAATCATCACCCAGCCAATTCTCAGGTTACATCAAAAGAAAATTAGCTGGCGAATAAATTCTGATTAAACGATTCTTTGGCATGCTAAACATGAATCCAGAAAATTCGAAAAGCATCATAGAAATAAAGAAGTAAATATAAAGTTTTAGGAAATTGTAGAAAGGTTCGCAAAATGATAAAAGAAGATATTCAGAAGTCATTTAATGACCAGATAAACGCTGAAATTTATTCCTCATACCTGTATCTCTCCATGGCCGCATATTTCAATTCAGTCAACCTGCCAGGTTTTGCAAACTGGATGAAGTGTCAGGCGCAAGAAGAGCTAGTCCATGCAATGAAATTCTTTGATTTCGTCAATGAACGACGTGGCGATGTAACACTAAAAGCAATAGATGGGCCCCCAACAACCTGGGATTCACCGGCGCATGCTTTTGAAGAAGCGTACAAGCATGAACAAAAGGTTACATCTCTGATTAACGGACTCGTAGATCTTGCCATGGCCGAAAGGGATCACGCTTCATCGTCTTTCCTGCAATGGTTTGTAAATGAACAGGTTGAAGAAGAAGCGTCGACCGATGACGTGGTTCAAAGGTTAAAGTTGGCCGGGGACAAGGGTGGAGGTTTATTCATGATAGACAGGGAACTTGCGACGAGGACATTTGTTTATCCTCCGACTGTCCAGGCAGCGTAAAAAAATTTCAAGCATAACATAGGGCTTACTGGGAGCGTTTGATCAGGCGCTACCAGGTAACGCCCAATATATAGATCGAGGAGGAACTGATGAGTCACCATGAGAACAAAGCGCTGTCGATGTTGTCCGCTGCTCTTGAAAAAGAACAAAAAGGCCAAGAATTTTATAAAAAGGCCTCTGAAAAATGTGTGAACCCTCTCGGCCGGGAAATATTCAGGACACTTATGGCTGACGAAGGCTCCCACATCAAAAGAATAAAGGAAATCTACGAGGCTCTATCCAGAGGACAGAAATGGGATACTCACTGGAAAGAACACAAAGTAGAAAATGAGGACCTCGCCAAGCTTTTTCGTCAGAGAATTGAGACCGTTGGATCTAGGGTGGATGGGGACAACTCGGACATTGAAGCCCTATCAATTGGC
>JAZDKD010000614.1:0-3636 GCA_043803345.1 Pseudomonadota bacterium | reverse complement strand
GGACCCTAAAAACTGGCATGGCCATCAATATAGCCACTAAGGCCGTAACAATTCCTGCGAGCAGAAGTGAAACAGCAAAAGGAACCGAAATGACCGATAGAGGCCACAACATAGGTTCAATTATGAACGATCGCAATTTTTCCTCTGGGGAAAGAGTGAAGATCGCACTGGTGTAAGCCCCAACAGCTAGAAAGGCGTTAGGCCCAAGGGAAAATTGCCCGGCGATGCCGTTTATCAAATTGTAGCTGACAGACAACGTAATGAATATAGCAATATTTTGAAGGATTCTAAGAGTATAATGACTGAAATTAGAGTCAGCGTAAGCAAGAAAAGAAAATAAAAATAAGAGGCTGATTATGGTGAGAATTCTGTCTCTGGACAAGGCCAACTTCAAGGTCCTTTCAATTCTTTTTCATCAGAATAAACAAGGTCTAATCCGAGAGCCTCTTTCCCATAATTCCCGTCGGTCGAGTTAAAAGAATAACAATCATCAGAAAAAAAGCCACGGCGTCCCTGTAGCCTGACCATTCCGGCTGTATCGCAACTATGAACACCTCAGCCAGGCCAAGAATCATCCCTCCCATGGCCGCCCCGCCAATGCTCCCTATACCTCCTAAAACTGCGGCCACAAAGGCTTTAAGACCCTGGATAACCCCCATGAACGGTTCCACAGCCGGATACTTCATGCACCACATTATGCCACCCGCTCCAGCAAGCGCTGAACCCAAAGCAAAAGTAAACGATATTACCCTATCTTTGTCGATCCCCATCAGCATTACGGTTTCCATGTCTCTGGACAATGCCCTCATGGCAATGCCGATCCTGGTTTTCTTTACGACAGCTATGCAAAGGGCCAACAAAACACCAGTGACTACTAACACCCAGATAGACAGTGTTGGAATACTGACGTCTCCCAAAAGGATGGAGCCTGAAACAAGGTCTGGCGTTGGAAAAGACTTGGGCCTTCCTCCAATTGTTACAAGGGCCAAATTTTCCAGCAAAAACGAAACTCCTATGGCAGTAATGAGAGCATTGATGCGAGGACTTTGCCTTATGGGTTTGTAAGCGCCCCTGTCGATTAAAATACCCAGGAGCGCTGTAATCAAGATCGCTCCGGCAAATGAAACCGGCCAAGGAAGATGAAATATGACAATACCAAAAAACCCCACATACGCTGAAACCATCAGAAGATCACCATGCGCAAAATTTATCAGCCGCAGAACGCCATAGACCATTGAGTAGCCTATTGCCAGCAGACCATAAAGGCACCCCACTGTGAGTCCATAAACAAGCTGTTGAAGAGCAAAACTACAATCCAACTCTTCTTCCTCAAAGTACAGGCCAAGTGTGATTTTTGGACACTTTACAAAAGGTGATTCAAGACCTCAGAGTTAATGTTTCCTTGCGACCCCGGATTCCCAGGTTCGAAAAAAGTGGTCTCCATTCTGATTTTATTGGATTACAGCGGTCCGGTTTGCTTCATGGCATAATCGTGGTAACGTAAACGAACTTGCCATCCTTGACTTTGTTTACCACCATGGGCTTTATGGCGTTTCCGTCCGGCTTGATTGTTATCTTGCCGGTCAACCCCTCGAAATCTTTTGTGGCGCTTAAAGCATCGCGAATCTTAACAGGGTCTGTTGATCCAGCCCTTTTTATTGCGTCGACAACGATAAAGTAAGCGTCAGCCGATTGAGCGGTATAGGAATCTAGTTCTTTCCCAACTTCTTTCTTAAAAAGTTCGAAAAATTTCTTTCCTAATGGAGTGCTTATAGTGTCCGTATGAAAATGAGCAGTAAAATAAATACCTTCTACCGCTTTACCGCCTAGTTGGATGAATTCCGGCGCCTGAACTCCGTCACCAGCTAATATTGGAGTATCCAGGCCCATCTCCCGGGCCTGCTTGGCTATAAGAGCGCACTCTGTATAGTAGATGGGCGCATAGATTATATCAGGTTTTAACGATTTTATTCTGCTAAGTTGAGGCGTAAAATCACGATCACCCATTTTATACATTACTTCGCCAAGTATTTTTCCGCCGCCTTGAGTAAATTCCCTTTGGAAGAATGTTTTTAGTCCAACGCAATAATCTTGAGATATATCGTATATAATCGCCGCATTCTTGGCATGAAGCTCATCCAAAGCTAGCTTGGCGGCTACTCGTCCTTGTTCGGGATCTATGAAGCAGACCCTGAAAACAAATTGTTTGCCCTGGTTGACAAGTGGATTGGTAGCTGTAGGAGATACCATCGGGATTTTTGTTCTCTCAGCATAATCTGAAGCCGCTATAGTATTCCCTGAAATGAGTTCCCCAATTACAACCACGACCTTTTCTTTTTCAATCAATCTTGATACGGCATTTGCCGAGTCAACCTTTTCGGATTTGGTATCAGATAGTTTAATGTCGATAGGACGACCTAGCGCCTCCGGTTCAATTTTTCTAGCGGTGTTAATTCCGTCCCAGGCCATCTGTCCAAAAGCCGCCACGCTACCAGTCATGGGAAGCAGGGCCCCTATGTTGATAGGTTCCGCCGCTATGGCGCAGGTAGCGAGACCCATGATGATAGAGGTTGTTATGGCAACAAGCCAATTCATAAAGCACCTCCTAATTTATTAAGATTGAACTATTCTATATTGAGGTCTATACCTATCTGTCGAAACGTTGAGCGGAAAAGATGCCTGAATTTCAAACGAGTAGACATTAAAACATCAATCTTGTTTAAAGTAAATCGGATTAACCTTTAACGCAACCAGAAACAAAGGAATATTTGAAATTATGAATTACGTTTCGAATAGAACAAGAATCGGCGTGGTTGGTGTGGGATCGATGGGACACAACCACGCACGCATTTTGTCCAACATGGAAGACTGTGAGTTCATTGGAATTTATGATTCGAACGAAGCGCGGGCCGAGGAAATATGTAATTTGTATGGTTGCAGGGGATTCGGAGATTTAGACCTTCTGCTCAGTCAAGTCCAGGCGGTTGTCGTAGCAACTCCAACGGTTAGTCATGGACATTTAGGAGAAAAATGCCTAAACTTCGGGGTCCATGTTCTAATGGAAAAACCCCTCGCTTCCAGTGTCATTGAAGCCGAAAAATTGGTTCGACTGGCCCAACGCAACAATTTGGTCCTTATGGTCGGTCATGTAGAGAGATATAATCCTGCAGTCAATTTGATGATTGAACTGATCAAAAAAAATAAGGAACCTGTAATCTCAATCGAAGCAAGAAGACTTAACCCGTTTGACGGAAACAGGTGCCTTGACGTTGATGTACTCTATGATCTTTTAATTCATGATATCGACATTGCCCTCGAAATTGCCGACTCCACAGTCCATCATATATGTTCTGTCGGCCAAAAAGTTTATTCTAACCTCGTGGACGACGCTCATTCCCTATTGCAATTCAAAAATCGAATTACCGCTGTCTTTTGGACCTCAAAATGCTCCCCGAGAAAAATAAGAGAAGTCAATGTTGCTACCAGAACACGATTTTACCAAGCCAACACAATAAATCGCTCACTTATCGTTCATACGGCCAAAGATGTGGATTCCGGATCTAAGGGGGTGTGTTTTATGAGCGACATTATGGTTGAAGAGATGATCGAAACACAATCAGAGCCTCTTAGACTTGA
>JAZDKD010000613.1:0-5017 GCA_043803345.1 Pseudomonadota bacterium | reverse complement strand
TATTACCTTGTTCATCTCTAAACCCACGGGAGAGGATCTATTATGGCCGGTGGTTGGAGCCTACTTAAACGAATCTGGGCGAAAAAGGCTTCACTGCAGATCTTGGTTGGTCAGGATCTAGAGCCCTCAACTCTCGTTGTTATTTAGTCTCAAAAAATAAAAAACATGGAGGAATTGAAATGGCTGGACTTTTCGGTTTTTTGGCAGCATTCAGCAAGAAACAGATGCAAGGCGTGGGAGATAGCCTCACCAGGGCCATCGTCGCCTGGGACCCGGAAACGGCCACAGACGCCGAAATCGAGGAAATGATCGCAGAGTTGGATAAGATTACGGTTGAGGCCGGTAAAGCCAAGGCTGATTTCGATAGAGAACAAAAAGAGGCTGACGCCGCGCGTCAAAACTACGACCGCTACATTTCCGCTGCAGACTTACTCGAAGGTCAGATGAAAACGGCACAAACCAGTGGAGACCTCGTGAAGGCCTCAGACATTCAGTCTAGCCTCGACAAGCTTCTTGATGACCTAGAACAACTCAAGCCCGAACTGGAGCGCGAGAAACAAGAGGCGGCAGAGTCGAAAGAGTTCTATGACGAATTGATAGGCCTTGCCAAGACTTCTGCTGACAAGGTAAAGCAGGCCCGTAACATTCTCCAAAATGCGCGACGCAGCATGCAACGCGCCGAAATCCAGAAACAGCGGGCAGAGGATAAAGCCGCTAAGGCAGAGAAACTGGCCGGACTGCGTAAAGACACTGGCGGCATGGGAGTGGCCCTCGCCAGCATGAATAAACAGGCAGAAGAAGCCAAGGCCAAAGCGGCGGCATCGGAGCTAAAGGCCAAGTTGCTTTCCCCGAACGAGGTCATTAAGGATGCCAACATCGAAGCCGCCTTGAAGGCTACTGGCGGGAGTGCTTTAACTCTTGGTTCCAGCGTTTCTGACCGACTCGCCGCGCTTAAGAGAAAATAGTCATATGAGCGAGATTTGAGGCAATCCACAAAAAGAAGGATGGGTATAGCGGGCCTCAGGCCGAACTGGACTGATGAGCCCAAGTTCCCCAAAACGTTCTGGAATGAGAGTTGAGTCATGGCGTTCTTGATTAGATATGGCAAGAAGCTCATCGAAAAAATGATCCGCGAGTCATTGAACCGGCCCGGCCATAGCGAGCCTCTTGCTGGGATCTGCATGAACTGTGGTCGAAGAGCGTTCCACGGCGATCTGCGGGACGGCATTTGTGGTATATGCCGGGCAGACGAAAGGCAGCGAGAGTCCGGCCGGTCAAATGAGCGGGTAAGACCGCCGGACTCAACGGATGATCTTCAAGAAGCCTATCGAATTCTAAACTGCAGTAAAAGCGACTCTGACGATCATATTAAGCAACGATACAGGATTCTTGTGAAGGAATGCCATGTTGACAGCCTGCCTAAGGGATTGCCCGACTACCTGGTACAGGCTGCCAACCAGAAATTTCGGCAAACCCAGGAGTCTTACAAGACTATTATGAAATCAAGAAATGAGGCGCATCATACTGATCAATAATTTCTTAATCGGTTTTGACATTAACGCTGCGCCCCGGTCTGATAACAGCTTGGCCCTGTTTTCATAGGCAACCCGGTTCATTCCATTTCATTTCCCGAATCTTGCGGCTAATTCCTCGTCTGAAGGCTCCGTCATTTTTGTCCCGTCAGGGAAAAGCAGTGTAGGGATAACAAATCTCCCATTAACCTTTATAACGAAATCACGCGCGCCATCTTCTTCGTCAATGTCGTGCCATTCATAATCGATTCCATGTCCATCAAGAAATTTTATTGCTCTTCTGGCGTCCGGACACCATTTCGCTCCGTACATCAACAGCCTGTCCACTTTTGTTTCCATATTAATCCTCCCGATAGCCAGTTTGATTAATGGCCAGAATTATTAGCGGCGCTTTCAGTATAATGTCACATCAAGAAACCTCTGCAAGATTTTCTTTCCTTTCGCTATGGGAAATATGATTTACTGTCTTGGCGTGATCGATTTAGTGCGCCTGGAAAAACCTGTCTAAATGCCTTCTTGATAGAGGAGGATTATCACGAATGATCGAGAATCTCAGTGACAAAATCCTGATAGTTGACGATGAAACGGAAATAGCCACTATGGTCGGAGAACTCTTGTCCGTGGCCGGATATGAATGCTTCACAGCCAATTCCGGTGAGGCGGCGTTGAAGACACTTCGGCAAAGGGAATTCGGTCTCGTGGTCACCGATATAATGATGCCAGGTATGTCTGGAATCGATCTGCTAATTGAAATTAAGAAGTCTTTCCCAAACGTTGCCGTGATTATGGTCACCGGGCTGGATGACAGAAAGATGGCTATCCACACCTTGGAGCTCGGCGCTTATGGATACATCATTAAGCCCTTCAACAGAAACGAAATTCTTATCAACGTAGTGAGTGCGCTCGAAAGGAGAAGGCTTTCGTTATTCAGCCACGAGTATGAGACATCATTAAAGATGGAGGTCGAAGAGAGAACTAGGGACGTCCATGACAGGGAGGAAGAGATAATTTTCCGCCTAATTGCCGCCACTCGATATCGGGATGACGAGACTGGGGCGCATGTCAAACGTATCGGCCTTTATGCCGCCGAGATGGCAAGAGGCCTCGGATGGTCGGATTCTGCAATAAATGATATCCGTTTGGGCGCTCCAATGCACGACTTGGGAAAAATAGGAGTGCCGGATGAAATATTGCTAAAGAAAGGAAAACTGGAGCCGGCTGAATTTGAAATAATAAAGACTCATCCCAAAATTGGTTTTGACATCCTAGACGGGTCTAAAATTCCCCTGATTCAGATGGCGGCACAGATAGCGTTGTCCCACCATGAGAAGTGGGATGGTTCAGGTTATCTCTTGGGATTGTCAGGTGAAGATATCCCGGAAGCCGGTCGTGTCGTCGCTATAGTGGACGTTTACGATGCGCTGACGCATGACCGTGTCTACCGCAAGGCGTTGCCGGAGGAAAAAGCTCTTTCCATAATTGCTTCAGACAGAGGCCGACATTTTGATCCCCCAATGTTAGACTGTTTCATGGATCTACTCCCACAAATGAGGGATATTCGTGATGAGGTAAGAGATAGTGAGGATTGACTTTAAATACGTCATAAATCTTCATGATCGCATTTTATTTAGGGCTCAATGATCACCTAAATTGATTGGGGGCTTTGCGGCATGATCAACACATCTAGTCACACAATCCTGATTGTAGACAGCAACCCGGTCCAGGCTGAGGCGCTCCAACAAACCCTTACAGAAAAAGGATATCGTGTGTTAATCGCCTCCAATGGGACTGTTGCGCTAAACATCATGCGACGGAGCAAACCTTCTCTGGTTGTCAGCGAGGCAATGACGCCGTTAATGGACGGATATGCTCTATGCGCCGAAATAAAGAAGGACCAGAGCCTTAAACATATACCAGTAATACTGCTGATTGAATTTTCCGACATCTCCGGAGTAATCAGAGCGCTTCTCGCCAAGGCTGACAATTATATCAGCAAGCCCCACCGACCAGATTTCCTGCTCCATAGTATAGAGTCGATTCTGTCGGCTTCACCGGAATCAGGAGAACAATTCAGGATTGAACTCACAGACTTTACTTATAATGGAAAGTCATTTCTACTTCCCTCCAGCCCAAAGCAAATGTTTAATTTCTTGTTTTCCTGTCTTGAGAATGCAGTTCATCAGCGTACAGAATTAATTGAGGCTCAAAACAGGCTGAGTAAGATCGATGAAGAACGGGAACAATGGCTCATAGCTCTGAAGAAGTCCGAACATAGATTTAACATATTGGTTCAGATGCTTCCTGATATTGTTTACAGGCTAGACACTGAGGGTCGATTTATTTTTGTTAATGACGCGGTAAATATGATCGGTTACAAGCCTGAAGAACTCATAGGGAAACACTTCAAGGAAATTATAGTTCCAGAAGATTTTGAGTGCGTCAGTCGTGACCATGTGCTTCCCTACTACTGGGGGAAGATTACTGGCCCAGAAAACTCACCAAAGCTTTTTGATGAGCGTAGGACAGGTTCCAGAATGACTAGAAATTTGGAAGTTCGCCTGGAACGATCAAGTTCAACTGGAAATATAAATGACTTGCATGGCAATGTAGCCATTAATGGAATTTTCGCTCAAGTGAACAGTTCAGGAATGTATGATGTTGAAAAGGAGGGCAATAAGGGAAAACCTAGTGGAGATTATCTGGGAACAGTAGGGACTATCACGGATATCACCGACCGCAAGCTGGCTCAGGCGGCCTTACTAAGGAGTGAGGAACAATTCAGGATGCTCGTGCAAACAGCGGCGAGCGTTATCATTTTGATTTCCCCTGGTGGAACCATACTTGAATGGAATTCCGAAGCCGAGGCTGTATTTGGGCATAAAAAAAACACAATCGTTGGTAAAGATTTTTGGGGCCTTTTTGAGGAGGATCAGAAAGGTTTATTGAGGGCAGCGGCCCTGGATACTCTTGTCGGGAAAGCTGTAAGAGACATTGAAACACGGATTGTCAATCTCGAAGGCAAAACTAGGTCGGTACTCTGGAATATGAGCTCTTTGCTTAATCACGAGTCCGAACCCATAGCGGTTATCGCCGTAGGCCAGGACGTTACTGAATGGAAAAAAGCGGAAGAGGAAAAAGCAAAAGCTTTGGGTGAAGCTGAAATAATGAGGATTACGGCGGAAACTGCTATGGAAACGATAGATGGCATGCAGGACTCAGTACTCATAACCACTCCTGAGGGTATCATCACTCAGATCAATCAGGGGTTCCGAACGACTTTAGGATGGGGTGATGAAACGATCGGACAAAATATAGCTGTTTACGTGACTGAGGGACTTGGAGACCTGCAAAAAACGTTCGGCGATCTCTCACCATCAAAACCTCATCAAGAAAATGTTAGCTGCAGCCTGCTTACAAAGGACGGCACATCGGTACCGTCGCTCGCGAACCTCACATTTGTGGACGCCTCCCAAAAAGGATCTGCG
>JAZDKD010000612.1:0-2064 GCA_043803345.1 Pseudomonadota bacterium | reverse complement strand
GGCTCCTTCTATTACGATAACGTCGAATTCCTCGGCAAGTGAGTTGAACGCCCTAACAGCGTAATCAAATGCCACCGGCTTGTATTCGATATATTGTTCAACGTTCATATTGGAGACTGGTTTCCCCATTATTATGACCTGGCTGCCAGTGTCGCTGTTAGGTTTCAACAGTATCGGATTCATACGCGCGTCAGGTTCCAACCGACAGGCCTGGGCCTGCATGGCCTGAGCTCTACCAATTTCTTCATTCCTAATCGTCACAAATGAATTGAGGGACATGTTTTGTGATTTGAATGGCGCCACTCTGAAGCCATCCTGAAGAAAAATTCTACAAAACGCAGCGGTAAGCACGCTCTTTCCAGCGTTAGAACTTGTTCCCTGAAACATGATGGATCGAGCGGTTTTGACGCTGTGGGCCTTTTTCATCGGAGAAAGAATTGAGGTTAATGTCTGCACAAGTTTCTCATTTTCTTCTTCAGAGCGAACAGCGACTCGAAAATACCTGGGCCCCAGTCCTCTAAAATTTTGGCAAGGCCGAATGGCCACTCCTTTTGCCAGTGTCCGCTCTGACAATGACTGACAATCCAGACTCGGATGATCGATCTTAACCAGCATAAAATTAGCTTGGGATGGAAAAACACTCAGACCATTTATGGAACTTAGAGCTGACTCCAATTTGACCCTTTGAACGCTGACATATTCCCGACTTTTTTCTATAAAAGCGCTATCCGCCACCGCCTCTCTCCCGACCCTTTGAGCCAGAGCGTTTACTGACCAGGGCACCTGCAACTTTCTTATCCTAGCCGCCCAGTCCGAATTTGATATAGCTATTCCTAATCTCAACCCCGGGATGGAGAAGGTTTTGGTTAGCGAAACCATTACTATGACATTCGAAAGATGTTCGCTGCAAAAAGATCTGGTTGATTCCGTAAGATCGAGAAAAGCCTCATCGATTACAAATGCAGTTTCAGGACGCGACGATATAAGATCCCTTGCGGCCTCCACATCAAGACACACACCCGTTGGATTGTTCGGGTGGCCGAGGAAAACTAACTCTCCTCCCTCAAGTTGCGATTTCAAAAAACTGAAATCAACGTGAAAGCCATCCGTTTCTTTGATGTCAAAAAATTGTGTCTCAAGATTTGCGTGTCGCACTGCGGTCGCATAATCAATGTATGATGGAGTCGGGATGATAGCCTTGCGGAATCTCAAAGCCCTTGGAATCAGAAACAGAAGTTCCGTCGAACCGTTTCCTGCAAGAATGTTCCGCTGATCGACATTGTATCTCTCGGCGCAGGCCACTCGGAGATCCAAACATTCCGGATCAGGATAGCTCAAGATATCTTCAATAGAAACCTTAATGAGTGGCTCCAGCCATTCTGGAGGCCCAAGCGGATTAATGTTCGCGGAGAAATCAAGGATTTGATCTGGAGACAAACCAGTTCTTTCCGAATACTCCCGAAGGGTTCCCCCATGTTTAAAACTCGACATCTTAGGAATTCTCCCAAAAGCGGTTGACGAACAAATTTTGAAGCGCTGGGCCTCGTAAGCGGATTTTCTATGCGACCTACCACCCAGGCGTCCCGGTTCTCAATAATTGGCTAAAATTTAAACAACCTCGATTAACCGGGCGTCGACCGTTAGTGTCTGTTTCCGGAACTCAGAAAGTAAATACTTTCGAATCCTCGGCAAGTGCGATCAAGGTCTTAGCGGTTTCAAGATACGCGCCCTCAATAAATTCCTTCTCATCCAACTGACGTGAAATGGCACAGGGAGTGCAAACCAGAAATGGAGTTTCGGAGGCTACCAGTTCATCAATATAGGGCTGCATTTTGTCACCGGTTGGGCATGACACCAGAGCCGCAATCCCTGGTTTTGCGAACACGGCTCCATCATCCACCAGAAAAACCGTCACATCGTGGCCCGCTCTTTTTGCAAAAGCCGCTAGTTGCATGCACCTAGTCGCCCTCGACGGATCTTCCAAACCACGACTCAAAATAAACAGAAATTTAGCCATAACTTTCACCTCATGATTGGTCACTGATTCTAGAAATTAATTCTAAG
>JAZDKD010000611.1:0-3198 GCA_043803345.1 Pseudomonadota bacterium | reverse complement strand
GCAGGACGGATCAGATATTCAGCAGGCGGTTAAGTTCCTCCTGGATTTGAAACAAGCCATTGGATACGATGGGGCCGAAAAACTACCGAATGCATCTGAGGCTTGTTTTTCTCTCGACGCCATTCTTGCCAATATCAAATTTCGGTTTCAACGCCTTCAACAGGTTGTGCCTAACAATACTAATATGGTATTCCAGGACTTCTTTCGCTACAAACTCAGCCCCACGCTTGACGCTATTGAATCTTGGGCTCGGAAAAATGCAGACTCACACGATATTGTAGCAACTGAACAAATTCCCAGAGAAAGTCGGACCCTAAGCCCATCCGATTTTGGATTTCACAATGCAGTCAAGAAGCCGGATGGACAGATAGTTTTTCTCGACTTCGAGTACTTTGGATGGGACGACCCTGCAAAAATGATTTCTGATTTCCTGCTCCATCCAGCCATGTCTTTGCCCCACAAGTTTAGGCGGCAATTCGTAAACAGCGTCGCACAAAATTTGAGTGATGATTCGCTCCTTAATCGTGCCAAAACTGTTTACCCATTGTTCGGCCTGAAGTGGTGCTTGATTCTCCTCAATGAATTTTTGCCGGATCAGTTGGCCCGTCGTGAATTTGCGGACAATATGATTGAAAATCGAGATAAATTGCAGGATCAGCAACTGAAAAAGGCCCAAATCATGCTTAAGAGGGTTTTGGATGAATACGAAAACTTTGCCGATTACTACTACTGCTGAAAACAGTCTCGAGTGCTCTGCGTTAGATTCCAGGTCCAAGGAATTACGCAAAACAATAATCCATATTTTGGAGGCCAGTCGCCGGGGACACGTTGGTTCAGCATTCTCGGTCCTCGAGATCCTGCGAGTTCTCTATGATGACGTCATGCTGTACGATTCCCGGAACCCACGTTTTTTAAAGAGAGACCGCTGCATCCTGAGCAAAGGACATGGTTGTCTGGCGCTATACGTAATTCTGGCTGACAAAGCATTCTTCCCTGAATCGGAATTGTGGAAATTCTGTAAGCCTGATGGAATTCTTGGGGGACACCCTGAGTATGGAAAAATTCCGGGTGTCGAAGCTTCTACAGGAAGCCTCGGTCATGGCTTACCTATTGGAGTTGGATTTGCTCTCAACGCAAAATATGAGAAACTCGACTATCGGACTTTTGTGATAATCGGCGACGGGGAGTCAGATGAAGGTTCGAATTGGGAAGCGGCCATGTCCGCAGCCAAACATAAACTGGACAACCTGACGGTGTTGGTGGATTACAACAAGCATCAGTCTTATGATTCTACTTACGCTGTGCTGGATCTGGAACCTCTTGTGGACAAGTGGAGGGCGTTTGGTTTCTCAGTTGCGGAAGTGGACGGGCACGATGTAGGAGCATTACAAGATGTCTTGCGTCGAACGCCGTTTAGCCCTGACAAGCCAAACGCAATTATTTGCCATACGGTTAAAGGCAAGGGTGTGGAATGCATTGAAAATGACCTGAATTGGCATCACAAAAGCAAAGTGTCCGACAACGAAATCGTCACTTTGTTAAATGGTCTGGAGATGTACTGATGCGAAAGACCTGTCTGGATATGGTTTACAATCTGGCAAAGACAGATAAACGGATCTTCTTTATAGGTTCAGACCTTGGATTTGGGACACTTAAAGCTTTTAAGGAAGAGATGCCGGATCGTTTTTTTATGGAGGGGGTCAGTGAAGCCAACGTGATTGGTATGGCGGCGGGGTTGGCCCTGGAAGGCAAGATCGCGTATGTCAACACTATAGCCACTTTCATTACTCGCCGCTGTTTCGAGCAAATCATCCTTGACCTGTGTTTACATAATGTCAAGGTTAGGCTTATTGGCAATGGAGGCGGACTGGTTTATGCCCCCTTGGGGCCGACGCATATGGCTATTGAAGACATAGCGATCATGCGGGCATGTCCGAACATGACAATCCTGGCGCCTGCGGATGCGGATGAAATGCGCCGTTTGATGCCGTTGACCGTAGACATTGATGGCCCCGTGTACATACGACTAGGCAAGGGATTCGACCCGATTGTCACTACAAATGACGCGCCATCTGAAATCGGGAAGGCCATTCGCATGCGATCCGGTGATGACGCCGTGATTGTCTCCACAGGAATATGCCTAAAAGTGGCATTAAAGGCGTCTGATCAACTTGAGGCGGCAGGCATAAAGGCCTCTGTTCTCCACATGCCGACGATAAAACCTCTTGACACCGCAGCCATAATTGACGCGGCTACTCGCGTGAAGGCGATTGTCACTGTAGAAGAGCATTCTATAATTGGGGGACTTGGAAGCGCAGTCGCTGAACTATTAGCTGAAGCGAATTTTGACTCAGTCAAGAAATTTAAAAGAATTGGGATCCCTGATGTTTTTCCAGACAAATACGGATCGCAAGATAGCCTGATGGGGCGTTATGATATTTCATCTGAATCAGTGGTTTCTGTTATCCAAAAGCTCCTCAATGCTTGAAATTAAAAACCGGAGGTAAAATAGGTATGGGTCGGTTACTCAACATCGTCACACCCCTGCACCAGATGACCAAACGTGACTATATCTATCGGATGACCGATGACAAGGTCAATTGCATGTTAAAGGCTAAGGAATATGAGTTAGACTATTGGGATGGCGACAGACGCTTTGGATATGGTGGATATCGCTACGTCGACGATCGCTGGAAGAAAGTCGCCCAACCCCTGATCGATATATACAACCTTCCTCCAAACGCCAGGATTCTTGATGTTGGATGCGGCAAGGCTTATCTGCTTTACGAACTCAAAAGACTACTACCTAATGCTGAGATTGTGGGCTTTGACATCTCAAAACATGGAATAGCTGACGCAAAAGAAGAAATTAGAGACAATCTTTTTAGATACAGAGCTCAGGACGCTTACCCGTGGGGCGACAATCATTTCGATCTGGTCATTTCACTGGGATGTCTCCACAACTTACGTATCTTTGAACTACAGACCGCTTTAAGAGAGATAGAGCGAGTTGGTAAGAATGGCTATATCATGCTTGAAAGCTACCGAAACGAACAGGAGCTTTTTAACTTACAATGCTGGGCCCTCACGGCAGAGTCGTTTTTTGATACGGCGGAATGGATCTGGATCTATAATCATTTCGGATTTACAGGTGATTACGAATTCATTTATTTCGAATAGCCTGAAAAGAGGTAACTG
>JAZDKD010000610.1:0-3304 GCA_043803345.1 Pseudomonadota bacterium | reverse complement strand
GGACGGCCCCGTTATGACCAACCCGTTGCCTGTCCAAGGTTGCGCTATGGTTCTGTCAAGATGGCAACGAAAAACACCTGCCTTGGCAGCTGGATTAAGGGACTATATATGGTCTTTGAACGAGTCTACAAAGGGAGTTGTAAACTATTAAAGGGTCACTACCTAACTCTAATCTACCCTAAAAAAACAAAACGCAACCCCTCGGTTACGGTTGTCCGATAGCTGCTACACTGTGTAACTCAGCCCTTCAGGGCTGAAGCTCTGAGTTACATGATGGGATGGAAGATTCGCGACCCTAATCGAGGGGTTACAACCAAGCTAATTTTTTTTCTTGACAAGGCGAAAAGAATCTGGTAATAATTTTATCGACCGGTCGGTTAAATAAAGCAGCAAGGTCTATCCGTATCGGTAAGAAAAGAAAGTGAATCGCCATGAGCCTGGCAACTGCTATCCCGCCTATTCGTATACTTGATTTGACTGACGAGAGAGGGTTTCTGTGTGGAAAGATCCTAGCTGAGCTGGGAGCCGATGTCATAAAAATTGAGAGAACAGACGGCCGTGATCAACGCCCTGAAAGTGAAAAAAGTCTTTTTTGGCTGGCCTATAATGTGGGAAAGCGATGCATCACTCTCAATATCGAAACGGCTGATGGGAAGGAGATTTTTAAACGACTCGCGAATGCTGCAGACGTGGTAATCGAATCATTCCGGCCAGGATATATGAGTGGTCTTGGTCTGGGATACGAAACGCTCAGCGAAACGAACCCGCGTCTCATTACTGTTTCCATAACTCCTTTCGGACAAACAGGACCCTATCGGGATTACATCGATAGCGATCTTATCCTGTCGGCGATGGGAGGTGTGCTATATCTTACGGGCGACCCTGACAGGAGACCCGTTCGTACCAGCTTTCCTCAGTGCTATTTTCACGGAGCGGCGGAAGCAGCCGTCGCAACCATGTTGGCCTATTACTGGCGTGAAGAAACAGGGGAAGGTCAGTATGTTGATGTTGCCGTCCAGCCCTCTTTACTCCTTGCCACATCCAATGCCGTACCCCGTTGGTATCTAAACAAAGAACTCTCTCAGCGCGCTGGGACGCGACGCATGGGATACAACGCCTTCGGTGCTGCGCCGAAACAGATTTGGCCCTGCGAAGATGGCTACGTCGCCTTCATGTTAATGGGTGCAAGAGTGGGTGCGAAGACCAATAGTCGATTGGTGGAATGGATGGACAACGAAGGCATGGCGAACGAGGGACTAAGGAGTATGGATTGGATCAATTATGATATGAGGCTGGTAAAACCCGAAGAGCTAGACCGAATGGAAGAATGCATTGGCCAATTCTTCAGGGCCCATACCAAAGCAGAATTATATGAAGGAGCCGTTAAGCGAGATATCATGCTTTGTCCTGTTAATACTGTAAAAGATATTTTCAATGACCCACAACTTAAATCCAGGAAATTCTGGCAGGAAATAAAGTACTCGAAGTGCGATGCTCCTCTCCACTTTCCTGGCCCATTTTTCAGAGCCTCAGAGATGAGTCCTGCGCCAATTGAAAAAATCCCGAACCTCGGTGAACATAACCAGGAGGTTTTTGAAGGAGAGCTTGGTTTGTCTCGAGAAGAGATATTACGATTGGAGGACGCTAACGTCATTTGATGAAAAAACATATCTTTGACGGTATCAAGATCATTGAAATTACTTCGGGAATGGTTGGCCCATGGGCGACAACCTATTTTGCCAATCATGGGGCTAAAGTCGTATTGTTGGAATCGATGACCGCTCTGAGTATTTCCAGGACGACAATGCCATTCAAAGACAATAAACCGGGGGTAAATAATACGGGCTTCGGGGCATTGCTCAGCCCCAACAGGCACAGTATGTCTCTTAATCTGCGCCATCAACGGTCCTGGGAGGTTAAAAAAAGACTGGTGGAATGGGCAGACGTAATCATTGAAAACTACGCACCCGGAGTCATGGAGAGATGGGGACTGAGTTATGACGAAGTAAGAAGGATAAAGCCTGACATCATTATGGCCAGGGCTTCCTCGCAAGGTCAAACCGGGCCATATGCAAACCATCCAGCTTATGGGTTTCAACTGTCTTCGTTGTGTGGCTTCTCTCATATTACTGGTTGGCCAGACGGAGAGCCACAATCTTTAGCAGGAGCGTATACAGATACCATTGCTCCACGCTTCTTAGCGATTGCGATCATAGCTGCTCTTGACTTCAAGCGCAAGACGGGCAAAGGACAATTGATCGATTTGTCGGAGCTTGAAGCGAGCTTGGAGTTTCTCATCCCGCCTCTTTTGGACTATTCTGTAAACGGTAAGATCGCTTCCAGAATGGCGAACGTATGTCATTATGCGGCCCCCCACCAGGTGTATCAATGCCGGGGAGAAGACAGATGGTGCGCGATAACGGTTTTTACTGATCGCCAGTGGATAAGCTTCTGTACGGTCATAGGGGACCCCCCATGGACGAAGGAATTTAGTACCCTGCAGAAAAGAAAGCAGCAAGAAGGCGAGCTGGACAGGCGGGTTGAAGAGTGGACCGTGAATCATAGTGCAGAAGAGATTACGGAAATGATGCAACACGCCGGAGTCCCCGCAGCGGTCGTGGAGAGTCCGGAAGATATTTGTCAAGACCCCCAGCTCAAGGCTCGAAATGCCATGTGGTCACTGGACCATGTGGAAATGGGGCCCACTCCACATTTTGGACAGTTTTTCGAATTGTCAAAGTGCCCACCCAAGGAACCGACCCCATACCCGTGTTTGGGGCAGGATACCGAGTATGTGTGTAAGAATTTCCTGGGTTTCTCTGAAGAAGAGTTCGACAACCTGCTCGTGGAAGACGTCTTTGAGTAAGACTGCAATGGACCCTGTCGAATTCTAAAGGGTCAAAAAAATAGTTTGAAATAGGAAAACCATAAGGGGGAGAAAATGGATGAGTATGATATTGTCGTTGTGGGAGGAGGACCGGCCGGATGCTCAGCCGCGAGGACAGCGGCTCAAAATGGGGCAAAGGTTTTGGTCTTGGAAGAGCACCCGGTCATAGGTACCCCTAGCCATTGCAGCGGAATGTTCGCTGACTCTGGATATACGAGGGAGATACGAGAGTTGCTGGGTGACAAAACGTTTGTTATCCGTAACCTTGAGAAGTGGAGGGTATTTGCCCCGAGCGGAAGAATCATTCAGGAGTTTCCACTAGGGGACAGGGGGGCGTGCGTCATCAATAGAGACCAGTACGATAAGGAGTTGGCCAAACTGGCCGCCCAAGCCGGTGCTGACATAAGAGTCAATACC
>JAZDKD010000609.1:0-5547 GCA_043803345.1 Pseudomonadota bacterium | reverse complement strand
CCGAGCAGGAAAAGGTTGATCTAAGACTTTATACAATAATCTACGATGCAATCGAAGATGTTAGAAAGGCCATTGAAGGCATGCTCTCGCCCATTGAGAAAGAGACTGTCGTTGGACGAGCGGAGGTACGCCAAACATTCCAGGTTGGCAAAATTGGTGTTATCGCTGGATGTCACGTAGTTTCGGGTAAAATAGAAAGATCCAACCAGATCAGGCTACTTAGAGACAACGTAGTGGTCCACCAGGGAAAACTGTCCTCAATGAAAAGGTTCAAGGAAGACGTCAAGGAAGCGCTAGAAGGATATGAGTGTGGCATCGGCATCGAGAACTACAGAGACGTCAAGATTGGAGACGTGATCGAGGCCTTCATCGTGGAACGTGAATCAGTGAAACTAGCTCAATAAAAGTGGTTGGGATGAGCTGTCTATTGTTGATTTACCCAGGGGTTACCAACAAAACATATGCCCATGTTTGTCGGTATTGGATTGCTTCGAATAATGATCCATCAGTCGTCATCCCTTAAAGGAAAGAGGCAGGTCGTTAAGAGTATTCTGGGCAAGGTCCGCTCCAAATTCGATGTTTCAATCGCTGAAGTTGGTGATAACGATAAATGGCAGATCTGTTCACTCGGCCTAACAGTAGTATCAAACGACGCTGGACACGCACACAAAATGTTGGAAACCATTAATGAATTCATAGAAAATTTGTACCTGGCGGAGGTGATAAGCTTTTCTGTCGAGATTTTGCCATTTGGACAATTTCATTGAAGTTTCTTGCCCAAACCAATTCATTGTTTTGAATATGATTTTGGTTGATTTCAGTAATTCCCAACAACTCACAAAAAACTATGACCCCTTGATCAATAATACCGTAAAGAGCCGTTGTCTCTATTCTCTCTACAAGATGAAGACGGATTCAAAATCATGCCACAGTTTAGAAAAAAAAGAGTCTCGGAACTTATCAAGCAGACAATGTCAGACATAATCAGAGGTGATATAAAGGACCCCAGGGTTCAGGGTGTCACCATCACAGAAGTGTCTATGAGTTCAGACCTAAAGTCAGCAAGGGTTTTTTTCTCAAGTTTGGATGACGGTAAAGCCGAATCACATTGCCAAGGACTGGCGGCGGCAGAAGGATTTATTCGTCGCCGATTGAGATCGGAACTGGACCTGAAGTACATACCTGCGTTGACATTTTTGTATGATTCTTCGTTCGATCATTCGATAAAGATTTCAAATCTCTTGAAATCGATTGAACCAGTCTCGGGAGACCAGAATGATTGACCAAATTGCTAAGTTCCTCGTTGAAAAGGATGGATTTGTGGTGGTCACTCATGTCAACCCGGACGGTGACGCCATCGGTTCCTTGCTAGGGATGTATTTGTCTTTGAAAGAGATTGGGAAAAAAGTAGTGGGAGTAATGGGCGCCAATTTTCCCGAATCTTTCGCTTTCCTTCCGGGAAACACGGAAATGATAGTGGGATGGGAGCTACTTGGTTTCAACCCATCCTGTGTCATAGCTATTGATGTCGCTGATCGCGAGAGAATAGCTCCAAGTATAAGTGGCTTAAAGAAAGCCTACTCTTGTCTCATCAATATAGATCACCACCCTACCAATCCTGGATATGGTGACATCAATTTTATCCGCCCTCACGCCAATTCATCCACCCAACTGGTTTATGAATTGCTTTGCAAGATGGGATACAAATTGAATGTCAATGTATCAAAGTGCCTGTACACTGGGCTGGTCACAGATACAGGTTGTTTCAAATTTTCTGGAGTTACCAGCCGGACTTTTGAACTTGCGGCGAAACTGCTGGCGCCGGGGGTAGACAGTTATGATGTTACAAAATGTCTTTTCGAGGAACTTCCTGAATCCAGACTGACTCTTGAGCGATTAATGCTTGAAAGATTGGAGTTTCTATTGGATGGGAAGCTTGCTCTGAGCTACCTCGATTTAGAGGACTACGAAAAGATTGGCGCCAGTCTAAATGAGGGAGAAAATATTGTAAACAGATTACGAGAAACGCGTGGAGTTGAAGTCGGCGGACTTATAACCGCTTTGGCCGACAATTCGTGTAAGGTGAGTCTTCGCTCTAAAGGAATGTTGGATGTTTCAACCATTGCGTCTAAATTGGGCGGTGGCGGTCATCGTCGCGCAGCCGGAATCAAGAGCTCACTTGGTTATCAGGATATGCGCCTAGAACTTATAAGTCTGGTTAAGAAATCTTTGGAAAATGAAGGTGTATAATTTGTCAGCACAAATCGAGATTGTAGCCTGAAAACAATGGTAAAGTTCTTTCGAAGCTCATGGAATAATTTGAAAAACCTGAATCTATGGAAAGAGCTGCGCTGATAGCTTCCCCTACATCACTGACGAAATGAAGGATTAGCCCCTGTGTGACATGTTCTTGAAATGCCCTGACTTGAGGAAAATTTTTTGAGGGCAAAATAACTTCTCTGACCCCTGCCCTCCTGGCAGCCAGGAGTTTTTCCTTTATTCCACCAACAGGCATGACTCTACCGTGCAAGGTAATTTCTCCGGTCATCGCCACATCGCGCCTAACCGCCATCCCTGTAAAAAAAGACGCCATAGCCACTGCAATAGTTACTCCAGCAGATGGACCATCTTTTGGAATCGCAGCGGAAGGAACATGCACATGCAACTCAGTGTCAGCCAACTTTTTCTGTTCAAGTCCGAATAGATCACAAGAATTCCTTAAATAACTCAGAGCGGCTTTTGCTGACTCTTGCATAACATCCCCTAAATTCCCTGTAAGGGTTAGCCCGTTGTGTCCGCCAAAACCTGTGGCCTCTATAAATATTATTTCTCCTCCATTCTCAGTCCATGCAAGACCAGTAGCTAAACCTACCTTATCGGTTTCTTCCGCGAGTTCCGAAAAGTACTTCGGTCCCCCCAACATCTCTTCGATCGTTGTTGAATCAATAAATCTACTAATGGGCTTACCGCGAGTTATTTGATATGCTATTTTCCTGCAGACAGAGTGAATTTCTCTTTCCGGATTTCTAACTCCTGCTTCCCTCGTGTAGCCGTTGATCAGTTTCCTTATAGCTTGTCCTTCAAATTTCAGATTGTAGGTATTGACGCCGTTCTGATCCAGCGCCTTGGGAATAAGAAATAGTTCAGCTATCTTTTCCTTTTCTTCGTCGGCGTATCCAGGAATTCTAATAGTTTCCATACGATCCATGAGGGCTCTTGGGATAGAATCTAGTTGATTGGCTGTTGCTATAAACATAACATTGCTAAGATCAAAAGGCAGATCAAGATAGTGGTCTATGAAACTGGAATTTTGTTCTGGGTCAAGCGCCTCGAGTAGCGCGCTGGCGGGGTCTCCTCTATAATCCTGGCCAATCTTGTCAATCTCGTCAAGCATGAACACAGGATTGTTTGCGCCGGCCCTTTTTACTTCCTGAATTATCCTGCCAGGCATGGCTCCAATGTAAGTTCTCCTATGCCCTCTTATTTCGGCTTCATCTCTC
This sequence comes from Pseudomonadota bacterium, assembly GCA_043803345.1. Taxonomy (GTDB): domain Bacteria; phylum Desulfobacterota; class Desulfomonilia; order Desulfomonilales; family Desulfomonilaceae; genus CAJBEZ01. The sequence goes on along the minus strand of JAZDKD010000609.1, from coordinate 2,047 downwards.
ACACCGCCTAGGGAAACCCTGACAAATTTGCGTCCCATGGCCCTGGCAATTGATCGGCCCAAAGACGTCTTTCCGACACCTGGTGGACCAACCAAGCATAGAATGGGGCCCTTGTTATCTGACTTTAACTGACGCACAGCCAGGAATTCTAGAATTCTCTCTTTCACAATTGACAGGTCATAGTGATCCCTGTCCAAAACCGCTTCCGCCCTGCCTATATCAAGTTGATCCTTGGTAGTGGCGTCCCATGGCAAACTGGTCAATACCTCAAGATAAGTTCGGGAGATTATATGTTCGGGGGAATGAGGAGGAATTCTTTCAAGTCGTTGAATTTCTTTGGTGACCGCCTCTGCTACGTCGGAAGGCATTCGCGTTTCCCGTATCTTGAGTTGGAATCCTCTTATTTCCGAAGCATTGGGATCAGCGTCCAAGCTGTAGTCCTTTTGGAACGCTTTGAAGTGAGATTTACAGTCTGGTCCCGAGGTTCTTTTCATGCCTAAGGTTGGAGCCGCTGAATCAGCTGTAGCCACGGTCTTGTCCACAAAACTGTCGATATCCACCTTGAGGCAGCTAATTGACCGTCTTAATCTGGCAACTGGGTCCAAGAGTTCCAGAAGTTCCTGCTTGGAATCGGCTTTTACAGAAATTTGAGCGGACACTAGGTCGGCAAGTTCACTGATATCACGAGCATTTTCAATGGAATCAAGGATTTGACTGCTTATAGTTTTTCCAATTGCTTCGGCCATCTTGAACTGACTCGAGACACTGGAGACCAACGTATCATGAAAAACTGAATCACACTTTGTCTCTTCAACCAGTTCAACCTCAGCCATAAGGTACGGTTCGTTTTTGACCTTACTTACAAGACGAACCCTCCGTAGCCCTTCCGCAATTGCTCTCAAGCCTCCGGACTCAAGTGCGACAACTTTATCTACACGCGCCAACACGCCTATAGAAGCAAGTTCTTCGTTCCAAATTCCCAATTTGCCGCGTGATTTCTGAAAAAACAGCCCCACCAGATTCGATCCACCTTGGAGAGATTCCGCCAGTTTCACGACACGAGCCCCCTTCAAAAACAGGGGGATAACAACGTGTGGGAACACGACCATATCGCGGAGCGGCAATATTGGAACAACCATGGGGAAATTGCCCACAGACTTTAGACATTTCATGATTTCGACGCACCCATCCCTGGAATCATATCGAAATTGACATATTGTTGAAATTGGATTTCCGGAATGTAACCTATCAGATTATCAGGAAAAAGTCAACAATGACCTGCTCTCTGACAATATTGTGGAGCGCCTGCACATCAATATCAACACAAAAACCAACAATAGCAAAATAACCTAAGTAGTTATGGTTATTATATTATCTTAATTATGCTTAATTGACAACAATAGACAGTGTAATCAAATACTTGACAACATGAACGATGGACAGTTATTTTAAAACGTCTTTAAGTTCAGCGTGCGATACAAGAGCCATTTCGGACAATGTTTCGATGAAGAGTTTCACACTCTGAAAAAGAATGGTCTGGTATCCGGCCTTAGAAGCCCGCATCACGTTCCCGTGGTTGTCATCAATCAACAGACAGTTTTCGTTGGATATTCCTAGCGTAGATGCGACATCTGAAAAAAGTGAAGGATCTCTCTTGGCTTTTCCCAGGTGGTATGAGTTGAACACTGTGTCGAAAAATCTACAAAAATGATGTCTGGCGTCAAGTTCATCCAACCAGTTCGTCTGATCACTTAGCAGCGAGACAAAAAAACCTTTTGCTCTCAACAAATTTACTATTTTTATCATCTCGGGTTTCAAAATAAAGCTTTGGAGAATTTTCTGTCTCATGTCCAGGGCAGACATAGAAATCCCTGTGGTTTCTTGCACAAGTTTCCAGTAACGTCTTTCCGAAGTTTTTCCAATAACATATCCAGATTCACTAGTGTCCCAACGTTATTAAAGGATATTTGATTAACATATTGATTAGATACTACAAAAACCACCTTATGTCATTAATCGACTTGAAATCTTCCCGGTCCAAAAGCCA
>JAZDKD010000608.1:0-2712 GCA_043803345.1 Pseudomonadota bacterium | reverse complement strand
AAAATTCATTATAAAACCAAAATATTCCTCTCGGACTGCCGAGTTGGCAATAACTACGAAAACTGTCGCAAATGTCATCCAACAATGACAAGAGAATTTTTTGAAAGATACATTAGAGATCGCGAGTCCGGGAATTTAGCTGAAAAATCTTTGAATGGACATGATTCGCCAGGCAAATCGTCCAGTAATAATGTTACATTGACCTCAGGCCATGGCAGCGTGGGTCGGAATTACGGTCTTCCGGACAATCGATTGGAATTGAACTTTCCCAATTCCACAATGAATTGGAGTGGCGGAAATGCCAACAGTCAGAGATAAATCAAAAGACAGCCTCAATCGTGAAGTGGCAAGCTCGATCCTTAATACCAAGGAACCGCCTGTGGCTCGTTTTCGATTACTTTCAAAAGGAATGGAGCCCTATCACAGACTCTACATAGCCGACCCGAATTCGGACGTAATTGGAGACAAAGGCTGCTTGGCCTGTGGAAACTGTATCGATTCCTGTCCAGTGTTGCGTAAGGATCCAAAACGATTCGATAAAACCGCTCAACGAACCTCTTTCGCACTCGAAGCATGCGTCGGCGAGGATTGTGAACAATGCTACTCGTGCGTTCTGGCGTGTCCACAGGTCGATACCGCTTACAAGGATTTTATTATAGACGAGGTCGTGCCTGAAACCATCCAGCCGGCGCCTAAGATTACGTCTTTAGACAATTATTTCATGGGACTCATTGCCCTGATACTCGGAATTATGATTGGGGTTTTTATAGCCCGGTAATTTGATCTAAACCTGGAGCAAGCGACTAGAAAGGATCTGGAAGATGTCTGCGGTCACGCAACAGTCGATAGAAACTAATGACTTGTCTAGTGATTTATCGGTCCGCACGGATTTGATCCCAATTTTTATAATGGGCAAGAAATATGACGTGCCAAGCACCTTGACGATTCAAAAAGCTTTGGAATACGCAGGATATCAACTCATCAGAGGCTGCGGCTGCCGTGGAGGAATTTGTGGGGCATGCGCCACTGTTTACAGGATTCCAGGAAGCGCCAAGATCAACGTTGGGTTGGCATGTCAAACCGTTGTCCTGCCCAATATGTACCTCTCGATGATACCCTTCTTTCCCGCCAATCGGGCTGTTTATAATTTGGATGAACTCACGCCGGACGCTCAGACAATTCTGAAGTATTACCCGGACTTGGCCAAGTGCATGGGATGCAACACCTGCACTAAATCCTGTCCGATGGAAATTCCAGTTATGGAATATATTTCCGCTGCGCTTAGAGGCGACATTGAAAAAGCGGCGGAAATTTCTATGTCGTGCGTCATGTGTGGGATTTGCGCCGCAAGATGCCCTGCCGAACTGGGCCAGTACAATATTGGAATCATGTGTAGGCGAATAACCGGCAAACATGTTAAGCCCCGGGCGGATCACGTTTGGGAAATGATAGACAAAATAAGTTCAGGTCGTTACGAAAAGGGATTGAACGAGTTGGTCAATTCTGACGTTCAAATGCTCAGAAAACTCTATGTGGAAAGGCAGATGGAGCCTCATACGGGTCCAGAAGAGTGGACGCCTGACACTAACGCTAATCTTTAAAGTCGATATGGCTCAATTGGCCGGATAGAACTTAATATCTAAATCACTCATCTTTTTCTTGATGGAGTCGACCATGGGATATACTCCAGAATTACTGGAATTCATTAAGAGAGTCGAAAAAACAAGGGCACTCAGAGTCGCCCGGAAAAAAGCCGGGGAAGAATTTCCAGCTCTAACACTGGACGAGCGAAAAGTTCGACTTGAAAAATACCACCCGGACTTTAGAGATGGGGCGCTCCGTGAACTCAAGGTTGGCCCCAGCAAGGGTTACTCGGTCGCCCAGGAAATTGCGGATCAATTTGAAGCCAAGAGCCGTATAGATCCGGACAAGATCGATTTAAACGAAATTCATTATGAGACTGATGTTTTGGTAATCGGAGGGGGTGGAGCCGGCACAGCTGCTGCGCTGATGGCGGAAGAATTGGGAGCAAGGGTTATCATCGCCACAAAGCTTCGTCATGGTGACGCAAACACGATGATGGCGGAAGGCGGCATACAGGCGGCCACAAAAAGTTGGAAGGATTCCCCCTATTTCCATTATCTGGATGTCATGGGAGGTGGTCATTTCGAGAATGATCCGCTCCTTGTAAAAACCATGGTCGTTGAAGCGCCAAAGGTTATTGGGTGGCTTGAAAATTTAGGTTGCATGTTCAACAAGTGGCCCGATGGAAAAATGTTTACGCTACATGGCGCCGGCACCTGTCGTAAAAGGATGCACTATGCCGGAGACATGACCGGCGCTGAAATAATGCGAACATTAAGGGACGAAGCTAGGAATAGAATCAAGAACATCGGTGTTCTAGAATTTGCTCCTGCGGTTGAGTTGTTGCTTGACGAAAAGGGCGCTTGTTCGGGAGCAGTTCTCTACAATCTTGAAACCGAAGAATATTTCCTGGTCAAGGCGAAAGCGGTTGTCATGGCTACCGGAGGTTCCGGCCGGCTACACATGCAAAATTTCATGACAACCAATCATTATGGCGCTACCGGAGATGGACTTGCCATGGGATATCGCCTTGGAATAAGAGTGCGTTTTCTGCACGCCACACAGTATCATCCAACGGGAGCCGTTTTCCCGGAACAGGCGGAGGGGCTGCTAATAACCGAGAAAGTT
>JAZDKD010000607.1:0-2110 GCA_043803345.1 Pseudomonadota bacterium | reverse complement strand
TTTTTTTCAGGATCGGGCCGACGTGGCCAGACGCATAGTTTTTTCGGCATCGGAGGCCATTGACGTGAGGCTTCCGGACATGCCTGACGGAGGGCTCATAGCCAAATTGATGACACCGATAGATTACGATGGGCAAGCCGAGCCATATATGATCGAACTGTCTCCCGATGCCAAACTTCCCTGCCATTTTTTTGTTCACAAGGGTGAAGAGGTTGGCTACCTGCTTTCAGGTCGCCTCCAGATGACCGTAGAAAAGGCCGTGTACAAATTGAAATCGGGCGACTTAGTTTATTTGACGTCAGAAATTCCGAATCAGTGGATTAATCCTGGTCCAGGGGTAGCAAAGCTCATTTGGCTAAAGCTAAAATAGGGATCAATAAAATCATTCTAACTGAAACTAATTTAGGTTTGTCTGGTCGATGTACCTGAGATTTAAAATCAGGCCAGCCTAAGCCAGGATTTTCTTGACCAATAAAGCCTAATGAGCTATGCGTAGAAAGTTTAGGCTGATTGATGAAACTGGCAAGCAAATGGCCTGAGAAAGTTAAGAAGCCTTGAGTCTTGGAGAAAGCCAAAAAATGATACCTGTTTGTGAACCAGCGCTTGATGGTCGTGAGCTTGAATACGTTCGCGACTGCATCGAAACAAGTTGGATTTCTTCAGCCGGTAAATACATAAACCTGTTTGAAGAAAAATTCGCCGCCTATTGCGGGGCGCGTTATGGAATTGCCTGCAGTAGCGGCACCACCGCTATTCATCTTGCGATGGTGGCCCTGGGTATAGGGCCGGGGGATGAAGTAATTATTCCTGATTTCACTCTAATCGTGTCGGCCAACATGGTCGTGCTCGCGGGAGCCAAACCGGTCCTGGTAGATGTCGACAAAAGGACTTGGTGCATTGACCCAAAACTGATCGAAGCCAAGATAACAGACCGGACCAAAGCGATAATGGCGGTTCACATGTATGGACATCCATGCGACATGACGGCCATCAATGAAATTGCGCGTAAACACAATCTTTTCGTGGTTGAGGATTGCGCCGAGGCTCATGGCGCTGAAGTCAACGGCGTTAAAGTTGGTTGCCTCAGTGACGCGGCCTGTTTCAGTTTTTATGGAAACAAGATCCTGACGACCGGTGAAGGTGGTATGGTCACTTGTAATGACGAAGAAATCTCCAAACGCCTTAGGCTACTGTGCAACCAGGGTTTCCAGGAGCCACGGTTTGTTCATGGCGTGATGGGATTCAACTACCGTCTCACGAACGTCCAGGCCGCAATAGGCCTTGCGCAGACCGAAATGGCCGAGAGCAAGATTGAAAAAAAGCGTTGGATCGGGCAGAAATACAATGAACTCCTTGCCGACTGGCCTCATCTTACCCTGCCGATAGAGGAACCATGGGCCAAGAATGTTTACTGGATGTACGGAGTATTGATTAATGACAGCTTCGGTCTTTCAAAAGACCAGCTAATGACCGAATTGAAAACCAAGGGCGTTGACACCAGATCATTCTTTTGCCCGATGTCGATACAGCCGGTATTTAAGGGATCAGATTCCCGCTTTCCGGATACGGCCGGGACTTATCCTGTGTCTGTTGATCTCTGGAACAGGGGTCTCTATTTACCGTCCGGACTGCCACTGACTCAAGAAGATATCGAAACAGTTGTCGACAAGATAAAAGAGTGCAAGAATTGACCTGAAACAGATTTATCAAAGTTTACGATGGCGCAAATTTACGATGCGCCTTTTTTTTGGAGGTGAATAGTGGAAAGAGATCCCCGGGTCTCAATTGTGTTGGCTACTTACAATGAGAGAGAAAATATTCTTGACACAATATCAAGTATTTTTGAGCATGTTAAGGATTCAACGGAAGTTATAGTTGTTGACGATGATTCGTCGGACAAGACATGGCAACTGGTTGAAGAACTGAATGACCCTCGCGTTAAGCTGATTCGTCGAGTTGAGACCAGAGGTCTGGCTTCAGCTTTTAACCGCGGCGTAATAGAATCGAGAGGGGAGGTTGTTGGCTGGATGGACGCTGACATGTGCATGCCTCCATCGCTTTTGCCGGACATGATTTCCAAGTTGGACGAGTATGATATCGTGGTCGGTTC
>JAZDKD010000606.1:0-3891 GCA_043803345.1 Pseudomonadota bacterium | reverse complement strand
GCGACAGTCATCGACTTGACTTCTGAACGCAAGAACAAGAAGAAAGAAGACGCTTTATGCAACTCTTGATATAGTAATTGGTTGCAAGTCAATTACTCTCTTGGCTACCTGTTCTTTGCCGTAATTTGTTTGTAGATAGATGCCACTCAAAAGATTAAGTAAAGAGTCTTCTTTCCTGTGACAATGGAACAAATAAACCTACACTGGATATGACCAAGGAGGATTCATGAGCAAGATTGACATACTCCGAGAGATACGAGAACTAAAGAACTATTTGTCTTACTCGAAGAACATCGGCTTCTTTTTTGGAGCGGGCACTTCCTGTGCTCTCGGGATTCCTGATATCGCGCAACTTACCCGCGAGGTCGAGACAACCCTAGAGGTCGAGACAACCCTAAAAGACGGCGCTGCAAAGACATTCAGAATCATCAAGGACGACCTAAAAACGCTGATCCAGGGGCGTGATGTCAATATCGAGGACATTCTGAATCATCTAAGAACTATTCGTGAACTGACGAAAGAGAGCGAAACCAAAAATTATATAGGTGTCTGCGGAAAGGATTCTGCGACAGTTGATGGTAAAATATGCAAGGCTATTTATCAAATCATAACCGCAAGTGAGTTGAGCACCTCCCTTACTTCAACCAAACGATTCTTCGCCTGGTACAATCTGCTAAATCGCGACTTTACAAAAGAGGTCTTCACGACAAACTACGATCTCGTTATCGAAAAGGCACTCGAAGCTAGCGAGATACCCTATTTCGACGGCTTTGTTGGCTCCTTTGAGCCCTTTTTCTGGCAGGAGAGCGTGGATCATCAGGCACAACATGGAGATTTGACCAAGAACTGGATACGCCTCTGGAAAATCCATGGCTCATTGAGTTGGTTCAGGAGATATTCCGAGACAGCTAAATATCATCGTATCATCAGAATTGGCAACATTGGGAATGTTGCGGATATCAAGGATGAACTTGTTATTTATCCGTCAAAAGAAAAGTACGACTCTTCTCGAAAGCAACCCTTTATCGCATACTTCGACAGAATGCGCGACTATCTTCTTGGTGGGGAACTTCTTTTTGTGTTCACCGGATATTCGTTTTCAGACCAACACATTAACGAAATCGTCTTTAATTGCATGCGGCAGAACAATCGGTTGTTCGTCATTGTTTTCTTCTATAAGGATGCTGACGTGGAGAACCTTCACAAGTTGTGTTCTGCATATCTGAATCTGCACGTATTCGGACCGACAAAAGCCATAATCAACGGGGAGTTGGGCGAATGGCACTTCAACAAAGAGGCCATCATGCCAAATGAAATCACTACAACATACTGGAACGAGGAGAAGTCATACTTAACGCTCGGCGACTTTAACGCGCTGGTAAATTTTCTTGTCGCAAGTTCGGGAAAACGGGACAGCGAGGAACGGGGGGCGCCATGATTAGCGACATTACTTACCTAGGAAGAATCATCCGAGTTGACTCGAGCACAGTTGAGGTCGAAGTGGCGGACACGATCCCCTCTGCCGCTCCAATTATTAATGGCCGACTGTATAAAATTGGTCAGATCGGCACCTTCGTGAAGTTTCCGGTTGGTAACATATGCATCTACGGAATCGTTTCTTCGGTAAGCAACACCCCAAGCACAATCAAGGATGATAATCGCGCATACGATCGCGGATCACGCTTTCTGTCAGTTCAACTTGTCGGAGAAAAAGTCGGTGATGACGATTTTCAGAAAGGAGTCGGCACTTATCCGACCATAAACGACGAAGTGCATCTGGTTATTGAAAAGGATCTATTCGACATATACGGGATGAAGGACAACGATTCAATTGAGATCGGGAAACATTCTTCATCCGAGAATCTCAGCATCAACGCCGACATTCACAAGCTAGTACTGCGGCACAGTGCCATCTTGGGGTCAACGGGAAGTGGAAAGTCAAATACTACTGTAAGTGTCTTGTCGGCTATCCTTAATGATTATCCGGGATCGCGAGCGATTCTTGTTGACCCCCACGGCGAGTATGCCTCCGCATTCCCGAAGGCTCGCGTATTCAGGATTAATGACACAGCCCGGCCGTTGCATATCCCCTTCTGGCTAATGTCATTTGATGAACTTGTATTTTTCCTTGTGGGTGCCGAACCAAAAGATGACCAGCGTCCCGAATACAGAAAACTACGTGAGTTGGTGGTTGAAAGAAAGAGGGCAAATGCGCGCGAGTTAAAATCTGGAGTGGTGAATCCTGATCGCGTTTCAGCAGACTCACCGATTCCATTCAATATTCGAGAGTTGTGGCATTACATTTATTGGTGGCTGAATGCGACGTTTACTGAGGCAACTGCTGAGAAGCAAGGCAAGGACAATGCATGTGTGGAGAGTGATGGAGACTGTAACAAGCTTGAGCCACCGCGCTTCAAGCCCTATGTCGTTGGAGCTGCGGCCCCATACAAGTCGAAAACCTACCAAGAGTTCTACGCCTACGAAAAGAAACTTATAAGCCGACTCAGGGATTCTGCCTATGATTTCCTCTTTTATCCCGGTGACTACGCAGATGCCACTTCGCCAAAGGACTTACACGACCTATTGAATGATTGGATTGGCGGTGAGGAAAGGCTTACAATTCTCGACCTCGCTGGAGTCCCTTTTAGCGTCTTGGACATAACCGTTGGTCTCATCACACGATTTGTATTTGACAGTATGTTTTGGGGTAGACATGAGCCTTATACGGGAAGGCAGAGACCTCTCTTTATTGCATATGAAGAGGCCCATTCCTATCTCAACAAGTCGGAGGGTAACAACTATGCGAAAGATGCGGTTGAGAGGGTTTTTAAGGAGGGGCGAAAGTTTGGTGTTGGCGCTATGATCATTTCCCAAAGACCATCTGAGATTACCGAGACGATTCTGGCTCAAGTTGGAACGTTTATTGCCTTAAGGTTAACTAATTCAAGCGATCAATCGATTGTCAAAGCATCTGCCCCAGACAACCTGATTAGCCTGATTGATTTACTTCCGTCTTTGAGGACGGGTGAGGCGTTGGTGATCGGAGAAGCAGTCAAGATCCCTACACGAGTTCGAATCCCACTGATGACACCACGACCAACAAGCGAGGATCCAAAGTTGGTTGAGTGTTGGCGTAAAACTTTTATACAAGGTGCAGATGATTACAAGCAAGTAGTGACATCACAACGTGAGCAAAAACTAGGGAGGTAGCTATGGATAGGGATCACGTCGATTCATCTATGATCGCAAGTATCGGGTATGATCAATCCTCGGGCACTGTGGAGGTGGAGTTTCGGTCGAACGGGCAGATTTGGCAGTATTACGATGTGCCAGAGTCCACGTACAACGACGTTCGAGCGGCTGGCTCATTGGGAAAGGCCTTCAATGCGATGATCAAGAATCACTTTAGAGAGGCACGAGTTGGATAGAACGGCGTTGCACACGAAACAAACAGCCCCCTGACCCGTCCGGACTTATGCATTGTATATACAAGGATGGGGCCGACCAACTGTTTGTAGGACGACACGCGACTGAACCCGAACGTTATATTTTCTATAGTGCCCCTCGGTCTGAAACCGGGCAGAACACCGCGAAGGAGTTAATTTTATGCCGCGATTGACTGAACAGGAACAACAAGAGATTCTCCGCTATCTGGAGACAGATAAGCCCCTGCCGGATAAGTACCGCTTTCTGCTCTTTGAGGAGAAGCGGGAGGTGGAGCTGGTCTGGAACGGCAAAAGCAGCGAGGTTTGCAATATTGTCCTGCCGTTTCAGGTGATTGAGCAGGTGGACGAGCCGCGCTCGGAGAAAGACACATCCCTGCAGATAAGCCTGTTTGACATGGATGCCCGGGGTCGCCAGCTCAAGGGCTGGACCAATAAGCTCATCTGG
>JAZDKD010000605.1:0-4936 GCA_043803345.1 Pseudomonadota bacterium | reverse complement strand
ACAACCCTAAAAGCCTGGAAATGATTGAGGCTGAGGCAATGATGATCGCACCGCCAGCCACTGTTGTTTGAAGTTTAAACCAGATTTTATGCCACATAATAGCCGTATTTTAACAAATTTTACCGGTTTTGACAATTAATTATTAATGAAATTAATAGATCGTCATTCTGAACTTGTTTCAGAATCTCCTATAAAAACACGTAATATTATAGGAGACCCTGAAACCCGCCAAAGGCGGACAAGTAAATTCAGGGTGACGGTAATTTTTGTTAACTCACATAATCTATATGAATAAATTATTAACAAACCAAAAAGCTGCCAAAAAGCTTTATCAATTTCTAGATTTTCATGATATAGAGGCTAGTTCTAAAATTTTTAAGGTTTTAGAACGAGGAGAGAGTTTTTGCTTCCATATTTCTGAAATCTTTGATTTTAGGCTTTTTGACAGCTTCCTATCTTCAATATATATAAATTAAAGATTTTGTCAAGTGTATTAATTTTCAAAGGATTAATCTAAGGAGTAAGCAAGGCTTTATAAAAGAGCAATTTTTAGCCTTGTACCCCTACTCCTCAAGTTACCGCTTTAAAAAATGGGTGGAGGGTTAGCAAGAAAGCTCAAAGCGATCATACTAACCCTCCTAAAATGTACTTACTTATGCGGCATCCCTGGTGTCACTACTTTGTCTTTGAAAAGCTTGTCTTTCAACTCCTTCAGGTCTTTACCGCAATTCGGGCAGAAATCGTAATTTGCCCTAGCATACGGCACGTGCTGATCCTTACAAACGTATTCCTTGGGTCCTCTGTCCGACATCATGCACCTCCTTACCGGTGTTTTTTGTGATGATTCGGATCATCGTGTTAATATATCTTTTCCCAGAACTGGACGATTTCTACCTCATCGTCATATACCGCGAAACACGCCTTTCTTTCTTGCTTCCCGACTGACCCAACCTGGATGAAGTATCGCTTATCGATCTCCAGGTTTAAAACCCTCTTTTTCAGATCCAATTTCTGCCAGTTCAGGATCTCGCCATTGCCGTTCACACCGACTACGCCCTGTTTCAAGCCGTGGCCTGAAAATATGACCCGGTCTTTGGTGACGCCGAAGACCTTGTTTGCCACTTCATCCCTGGTTTTAGGGTCAAAAAAAGAAAATGGCATGGTGGGCAAACAATGGACGTACCTGATCTGGTCATCAAGATATTCAACCGGACAGTTTGCCAGCGTGTCCAAGTTGTCTTCGTCCAGCATCTCCCGGGTCTGTTCGACCTCTGACAAAACCTCCATTGGGCATTCTTCCACATTCTCGATCAAACCGGCAACAAGCATGTCAAACTCGCCGCAAAGAATAAGATTGGCCTCGTCTTGCAGCCGATGCAGGCATTCCTGGGGCAGATCAGGGCCTACGACATTGCCCAAACAATACAGCTGATATGGCTCGAGTGAATGGATTGATTTAAAAACGCTATTCAGTGCGACGAGATTGCCGAAAATGCCGGAAACCATGACCCAGCGCATAACCGCCTCCTTTTTTGGGTGAACTGACACAGCAGAAGGCTAAATATTTTCTCAATGAACTTTCTCAAACTGGCTTGTTATTGGCATTATAACAAATAAGCTTGAGAAAATTGAGGGGCTGTCAAGAGAACGATCTCGTGAAAACCCCTCAAAGCAATCATGACTGACTGGCCAAGCGCTCGGCCAGATACGGCGGCAGACCTGCTTTGATGATCTTGGCTTGGGCGGATCTTACGTCGTAATCCACCCGATAGTATTTGACCCATGGGTCATCCCAAACGACAAAGCAGGCTTGTTTATTCGATTCCCGTGGCTGGCCGACGCTGCCGACATTGATGATGTATCGGTAATCCTCCTCGAGGCAGTAGCCCTTGCCTTTAGTGAACAGCTTTACCGGTATGTAGTCGATCTCTCCGGAAGATCTTTTGCGAAAAACTAAAGGCTGGTGCGAGTGTCCGATGAACATCAACTGATGTGGCCTGGCCAAAAAGCTTTCACTGGCGTCCATTTCATCCAGAATGTATTTGAATTCTTTCGGCTTATCCGGAGAGCCGTGCGAGAAAAAAGCCTGGCCAGCAATCTCAATATACGGCAATTGCCCTAACCACTCGCGTTCGGCTTGTGTAAGTTGATCGATTGTCCAGGAAATGGCGTCCTTGGCCATGTGATTGAAATCGTCGGGAGGTTGCCCAACAGCGACCGCGTGGTCGTGGTTGCCCATCAGGACAATTTCCGCTTTCCCACGAATCAGGGACAGGCAGGCGCTTGGATCAGCACCATAGCCCACAATATCGCCAAGGCAAATCAGCTGTTCGTAACCGATTTCGTAACCGATCTGGCCTAACCGCTTGAGCACGGCCAGCAATGCTTCTAGATTTCCGTGAATGTCCGAAACTATTGCTCGTCTCATGACGGTTCCTTTCTTTTGGAAGTTTTTGGGTATGGTGATTTATCATGATGCTATTTGATTATAATGTGCGCTATCTTCTTTAATCCATAATTTATCAATTATTGACTAAAGAAGATGGAGGAGCGCTTGGTTGAATAAAACACGAGTTGTGTGTGCATTCAAGCGCTCCTCGCGTTCTGGCTACGTAAAGATTAGGATTACGACGAACGCCGCCAGAATGGCGATCGCCGTGTTGACGAACTTCTCGGTCATCTCCTCCTCCTCGGCCTGTTGCGCCAGGAATTCCTTTTCAGAACCCATCGGCATGAGGAGATCTCGCGTGCCAGCTCCGACTGCCTCATGGGCCAGCCGAGGTCGACGATCTCCTGGAGCATTCTCCAGGCAGACTCCCACGCTTCGCGGGAAATCCGTAAAAGGTCGTGGTTGGCGATGATGTCCTTGACCTCATCGATCTTCGTACCCACCTCTTGATAGGTAGAAGACCGGTAAGCCAGTCTGAGAAGCGTCGGGTTCTTAGATTTGAGAAATGCCTCGAGAATTAACATCAGAATCCTCTCCTTTCCAGCCACCTTGCCCAGTTCTCCCAAAGCTTTTCAGGAGAAATCGTGGCGGTAGCTGAACATTGCCGACACCGAACCAAAACATCCAGGTCGCCTTTGCGTCCAAGGAACCGATGGTGATAACGTATCAACTCGGTCCACTTGGGCCGATGCGGCTTGGGGACGAAGTGAACCACGAACCGAGACAGAATCTCGCTGACCGCGTATGCGATCGCTAGGCCAAGTATGAAATGCATGAAGCTCATTTCTAACCTCCCTCAAGAAAAAGCTAGCGCAACTGGACGAAAAGTCGCACGGCGTGGTTCCCTCCGCCTGTGAAGTAACGAAGCAAAAGAGCCACCCTGCCGTATTTGCACCCGATGTCAGGGCCCCACTGGAAAGCTTTGTTGACCTCCTCCAAGTGCAGGCCACCGTTGACCAGGCCGAATGACCGATTAGCCGCGTAGTAACCGTAGTAATCGAACTGCTTGCCATTGATGCTCTCACAGTCGATACTCAGGTCCACTCCGTAGAGGCTATTTCCGGCCCACAAAGCTAGAATAGCGAACGGCTTGTCGCTAAAACCCTGCCAGCCAAGCACCGTACCGATGTTCGGGTGGATCCAGAGATCCCCCTTAGACCACTCTGGCCCGCCATAAAGCCAATACTGATTTGTATTGCTCTTATGGCAGCCAAAGTAGGTAAATGTGATCTTACTCGTGACATTCTCCGTTTGCTTTTTGGAGATGCCACTGGTCAACTGGTACTGACTTCCTGACCATTCGTTCGCCATCACTGAAAATGGCGTCAACGCGATCAGCGCTACAATTATGATTAGCTGTTTCACAATTCCTCCTTGTTAACGTACAAACCCTCTTAAGCTTTTGAATGCTTTTCAAAGGCTTGAGAAGATGGAGGGGCGCGTGAAAAGTTTTGAACTTTCTTATTCGCCCCTCCCTTACTCGTCTCGGAAGGTTAGCTAACCGCTACCTTCCGGGGAAAGAACTGTTTGAGGTCCTTGGGCCTCATGTCTTCCAAATCACTGATCAGTCGGCTCGGAAAGACGTCCTGGATCAAGAGTCCGCAGCGGTTGCAGATAACCACTATGAGGCCGCCGGTTTTGGACGGGCTGATGAAGCGCGCTTCATCGTTCACCATGTGTGAGAAGCAACACACGGCAAGCCTCTTGCTTTGCGTCCGAAATTCAGCCAGATTCGTGACATGAACACCATCATAGTCAGCAACCAAGACCCTTCCTGTTGGACAGTCAGGACGCTCCTGATCAATGACACCCTGGATCACACTCAAGACTTCCTGCCGTTCCCGCTCCCGGCGTTCCTGTCTCGTCTCGTGCTTCACTTTCACCTCGGGCTTGGGGACGTCGCTCGGGACTGGCTCGTAGTGGAGCCTGTTCTTCGGCACAACCACCTTGGCTTCGCCGTTTCCGTTGCCATTCACTTTGGACGGAATGGTGCGGACTGAGCAGGCTTGCAACTTTCCGTCACTGTTGGTGAAAGTGTCGAATTGCACCTCCACTTCTGCATCCAGGTACTGGACGCAGGACGGTGTCACTTTGGACCGATGGAAAAAGATGTCCTTTCCGCCATCGGTCGGGATTATGAAACCCCAGCCTGTGTTGTTATAGAACTTCACTTTTCCGAACATGATTGAACCTCCTGTTTTCGGACGTGCGTGTCGCTGCAGCTAACTTCTTATTCAAGCCGCAGAATCCTAATAAAAAAGACCTTGTTTATTTTTTACCAAGATTCTGCGGCCGCTTGATTTAATGAACAAAGTCTTTCTTAAGCCTACAAAATGATTTTATATTCTTGAGAAAGGGACGGAGGCTGGCAGGGATTCAGTATGTGTTGATAATGAATGCCTTTATCCTCCGTCCTTTTTACCCGCCGAAGCCCCGAGCAATGTCGAGGGGCGAAGGCGGGGTCCGCCGATGAAAAAATGTGGCGGA
>JAZDKD010000604.1:0-11313 GCA_043803345.1 Pseudomonadota bacterium | reverse complement strand
AATCAAGAAACAATAACCAACTTAAATTTTGATCACATCGACATACAGACAAAAAAATAACCGAGCTAAAAGTGGCTCGGTTTCTAGGAGGTAACGAAGCGTCGAGGTCATTTGTATTAAGGCTTCGCTTTAAATTATAATGTTAATATACTGATTTATTGTCTTTTTGTCAACTACATTTTGTTAAAACTGTGCAGAGGTTTATTCTGCGCCGCACACTTTGCTCATTGTGTCGCACTCTCGATATTCGACATGCGTAAACAGGATCTGAAGCCCCGCACATCAACAAGACTACTTCGTCTCTCCCCCGGAACCCGCCTGCCGGATCTTTGAAGCTGAACGAGACCCTATAAGGCATCCAAGGATAATTACATTCAACGCTAGACTTCCGATCTCAAGAAATTGAGTTAGTCCAGAATCCAGGTAACCCTCGTCGGCCATTCTTAATACGTGAAATCCCAAAATCGGGGTGTCTATTATCAGATAAATTACTCCGATAGTTGACGCCACAGCCTTTTCATTCCAGAAAGCGACTCCGAGGATAAAGGCCGGTATAAGCGCAACGGCAAAATAGATTATTTCAAATTTAGCGACAGTCGAATAGGGCGTAGGATCAAGCCCGAGCATATAAAGATAGCAGAAATAGAGAAAGCTCTTCAGGTAAAACCAAAGTCCAGCCATCCAGAAAACAATTGGAAAATCCGACTCGAAGCGTCTCTCGGGAAAGAGATTGATTTTTGCGAATATCGTGGAGTTTCCCATTCTAAGCTCCTTCCTCAACGTTCGAATACAGCGGAAAACTTTCACACAATTCCCGAACGTTTTTACCAATTTTTGTTAGCGCCGATTCGCTTGAACTGTTTGCAAGCGCCTGGGATATCCAGGAAGCTATGAGCGCCATCTCTTTGGTTCCCATGTTCCTGGTCGTTATTGCCGGAGTTCCAATTCTTATGCCCGACGCTTTTCCCGGTGGTAACGGATCAAATGGAATAGTGTTCTTGTTGACGGTGATACCCGCTGATTCGAGAATCTCCTGAGCCTGGGCGCCATTAACGCCTTTGTCCGTAAGATCAACCAGCACCAGATGATTATCGGTGCCTCCTGAAACAATTCTAAAACCATGATTCATGAGTTCTTCCGCAAGGGTTCTGGCGTTTAGAACCACTCTCTTTTGATAATCCTTGAATTGGAGAGTCGAGGCCTCCTTCAAAGCAACCGCCTTGCCCGCTATAACATGCATCAACGGACCTCCCTGCATTCCAGGGAATATGCAGGAGTCCAGAACCGCGCCCCATTTTTGTTTACACATGACGATGCCGCCTCTAGGACCTCGCAAAGTCTTATGAGTGGTCGTGGTTATGAAATCAGCGTGAGGGGCTGGAGACGGGTGAAGACCAGCCACTATAAGTCCCGCTATGTGGGCGATGTCGGCCATAAGAACGGCGTCGACTTCATGAGCTATGGAAGCAAATGAGGAATAGTCTATAATTCTTGGATAAGCGCTGGCTCCGGCTATTATCATGCCCGGTCTGTGTTTAATGGCAAGGTCCCGAACCATGTCGTAATCAATGCGATGGTCCTGTTTGCCGACTGAATAGGGAACAGGCTTGTAAATTTTTCCGGAAAAATTTTTGGGATGTCCCATTGAAAGATGACCACCGTGAGCTAGGTCCATTCCCATGTAAGTGGCCCCTGGTTCCAAGACCGAGAAATAAACCGCCATATTGGCCTGAGTTCCAGAATGGGGTTGAACGTTAGCGTGATCTACCTGGAAAAGCTCTTTAGTTCGGTTGCGAGCCAATTCCTCTATGACGTCCACGTTCACACAACCGCCATAGTATCTTCTCCCGGGGTAACCTTCAGCGTATTTGTTGGTAAGGATGCTTCCTTGGGCTTCCATGACGGCCGCTGATGTAAAATTCTCGGAGGCTATTAGTTCCAGCCTGTATTCCTGACGCATTTTTTCACGTCTAATTATATCAAAAACTTCGGCATCGGTTTCTTGGAGTGAACTCATGTTGATCCTTTACAAAAACCCTGAACTGAAGTTGGTTCAGGACTTTCATGGAAAATATATATTTGGGAGTTCCGCAATAGTGAAACGCCTCAAAAGTCGGCAGAATCGACTCAAAAAACAACAGACGAAAACGGGTTGAACCGATCAGAACGATTCAATAATGTTGACTCGTCTCTGGTGCCTACCAGCTTCAAATTGTGTCTTGAGCCAGACTTCAATAATTGATAGAGCTAGGTCCTGTCCTATCACACGACTGCCCAAACAAAGAACGTTAGCGTCATTATGAGCTCTACTCATTCTTGCCTGGTATTCATTCGCGCAAAGAGCAGCCCTGATACCCTTGAATCGGTTAGCCGCCATCGACATTCCGATGCCGGTGCCGCAGACCAATATCCCCAGACCATCTGCGCTATTCTGGATTTTCTTGCACACATTCTGGGCAAAATTGGGGTAATCACAAGATTCTTCAGAGAAACAGCCGGAATCTATAGCCTCATAACCAAGACCGGCAATATACGTTTTTATCATTTCCTTCAAAACGTAGCCCGCATGGTCCGACCCAACATAGATGCGGTTCATTTATCTATATCTCCTGAACAAAAGAGACACGTTTTGTCCGCCGAAGGCGAAACTGTTGGAAATGGCGTATTCCATATCTCGCTTTACGCTCTTGTTTGGAGTGTAGTCAAGATCACAATCAGGGTCCGGGCAGTCGAGGTTAATTGTTGGAGGCGCTATCCCATGCCTCAGCGTGAGAGTGGTATATATAGCCTCGATGGCTCCGGCTGCGCCTAGAGCGTGCCCAGTCATGGATTTGGTGGAACTTATGGAGAGATTGTGAGCGTGTTTTCCGAACAAGCGTTTGATGGCGATAGTCTCGGTCTTATCGTTCAAATCAGTTGATGTTCCGTGCGCATTTATGTATTGGACCTGTTCCGGTTTCAAGCCACAATCGTTCAAAGCGAACTTCATGGCCTCGTGAGCTCCGATGCCGTTGGGATCAGGCATAACGATGTGATAAGCGTCACAAGTGGCTCCGTAACCGACTATTTCTCCCAAAATTGGGGCTCCACGTCCTTGGGCGCGTTCGAATGACTCCAAAACAAGCATCCCTGCGCCCTCGGAAAGCACGAATCCGTCTCTATCCTTATCAAATGGTCGGGAAGCTTTTTCAGGATCTTCGTTTCGGGTTGACAAAGCTCTCAAGGCGTTGAAAGCGGATATGGCGAATTCACCAACCACCGTTTCCGAACCTCCAGTTATTGCAATGTCCGCCGAACCAACAGACACAAGTCTGTAAGCTTCTCCTATAGCGGACGCCCCGGACGAGCACGCGTTGACAACCCCGAAATTTGGTCCCTTGAATCCAAATCGCATAGCTATGAGGCCCGGTAGCAAGTTTACCACCGCCATAGGAATCATCATTGGCGGCATTCTCTTGGGACCCTTTTCCCTGAGCAATTGCGATCCAATCTGAATTGTGTTCAATCCACCTATGCCCGAACCTACGATGACGGCACAACGGCATGGATCATCAGGAGGTTGATCAAGACCAGCCTGACTAGCCGCCTGACAAGCTGCAACCAGACCAATTTGCTGGTGTTTGTCCAGCCGTCGCAATTCCTTTTTCGGAATATACCCCAGCGGATCAAAATCGGTTGGAACCTCACCTGCTATTCTGGTTATAAGCCTGTGCGGGTCAAAGGATTGGATCGGTCCTATTCCGGATCGACCGTTGACAAGTTGTTTCCAATTTTCATCTACACCTGTAGCTAAACAGGTAACCAGTCCCATTCCGGTGATTGCAACCCTAAGCGGCAAGCGTTCCTCCCTAATTGTAAAGAATGGAAAAAGAAACTGTTATTTTTTCTGGCTAGCCTTGATGAAATCGGCTACATCCTGAACTGTTCTTATCTTTTCAACTTCCTCGTCACTTATTTCGGTTCCGAATTCATCTTCAAGCAACGCGATCATGTCGTAGATGTCCAAAGATTCCGCTCCTAAATCTTCAACAATTTTCGCGTCCAGTCTGATGTTTTCTTTGTTCACGTCTACGAGGACTTCGGCGACGAGGTCTATCACTTTTTTTTCGATATCGTCCATACTGTATCTCCTTCAAATTTATTGATCAGCATCGGGCAAATATAAGATTCAATGTTCGGCAAAAATTTGTTTTTGTTCTCTGAGACACTAGGCCGCTCACATATAGAGCCCGCCATTAACCCGTAAAACCTGACCAGTAATATAGTTGGCCATGTCCGAACAAAAAAAGGCTACTGCTTCGGCAACGTCATGAGGGGCACCTATTCTCCCCAGAGGAACATGCTGGACTATTGCCTCCCTCTGTTTTTCCGAGAGGTGTTCCGAAATTCCGCCGCTAATCACGCCAGGAGCGACACAGTTTACAAGTATGTTTCTTGGAGCCAGTTCTCGCGCCAGCGCTTTGGTCAAGCCTATAAGCCCCGACTTGGCGGCGGAATAATTCACCTGCCCTGCGTTGCCAAGTTCGCCTGCAGTCGAGGAAATGTTAACAATTCGACCATAACGATTCCTGATCATACTCTTGGCGATAGCTCTGCACATGTTAAAAGTCCCGGTAAGATTCGTTTCAATTACGGCCTTCCAGTCAGAGTCTTTCATCCGTCCCAGTAAACCATCACGCGCTATTCCCGCATTGTTGACCAGAATTTCAATAGACTTTCTCTCGGCGATCACTTCGTTAATATTTTTTTCCACATCCACTGAATTACAGATGTCGAATTTTTTCAAGCCGCCTTTTCCTTGGAATTCATGGATCGCGTCAAACGTTTCTTTAGCGGCTCCCTCGTCGGATTTGAAATTCACTATCACATAGGCGCCATAACGAGCTAATAGAACGGATATTTCTCGCCCAATTCCTCTGGATCCCCCCGTAACAAGCGCTGTCTTGCCTTGCAGACTCAACAATGACGACGGCGTGTCGGTCATGGAAGAGCTCCCTCAAGATTCTCAACACTCTGGTAATCCGACAGCGAAATTGCTGAGACTGAACGGTCAATTCTCTTTAAAAGCCCGGACAGGACTCTCCCAGGACCGACTTCAAGAAAGATACGCGCCCCCATGCCAATCATTTTCCGTACACAGCCTTCCCACAAGACCGGGGAAACCACCTGATCAAGCAAAAGTGATTTCATGTCTCTGTCTTGTCCGGGATAAGGCTCAGCGTTCACATTCGCAATTACTGCAAACTCAATTGAGCCAAAATTGACTTCCTTGAGACACTCGGTCAAGTTATCTCTCGCAGATTCCATGAGACTCGTATGAAAGGCCGAAGACACATGTAAACGAACCACTCTGGATTTTTTCTCCTTGCCAATAATTCTAACCGCTCTTTCAAGGGCTTCTATTTCGCCGGAGATAACGCTTTGGTCAGGTGAGTTAAGGTTCGCCAGATCCAGAATGGAATCCTCTTTTACAGACAAGACTATTTCACGAATACGTTCTACAGGAATCCCTATGACTGCCGCCATTCCGCATGAACCAAGCGGCTGAGCGTTATGCATAGCTTCAGCCCGGGCTTTTACAACCCTGAGAGCGTCGGCAAAGTCCAGGGCGCCTGCAGCGCACAGAGCGCTATATTCTCCCAAAGAATGGCCGGCGGCAACTATTGGTCTGATATTCAATCTTCTTTGGACAAGCCGCCAGACCAGAGTTGAATGTACAAAAATAGCCGGTTGTGTGTAGACAGTGTGATCCAGTTCAGCTCCCCGTTTGCCTGCCATGATCTCACTGAGGGGATAACCGAGAATCTGGTCCGCTGATTCCAGGATCCGAGCGCATTCCTCATCCTGAGAAACAATGTCCGAGGCCATCCCGGGAAACTGCGCCCCTTGTCCCGGAAACATAAGAGCTATCGCGGATCGAGAACTAGATGCTGACTTGGTCACCATTTCGAATTGGTATAACTCGCTATTCCACTGTCAGAACGGTCCGGTTCTTGTAATAACCACAATTGGGACACACTCTGTGAGGGGCAACAGGCTGTGAACATTCTGGGCACTTTGTAAGATTTACCGGCGCTAGAGCGTGGTGTGTGCGTCTCTTGTCGCGTCTAGTTCGGGAAACCCTTTTTTTGGGAACTGGCATTTTTCATCCTTTTCGCATCAATTGTTGAATAGAGATTTCAGCGCCGCAAGTTTTTCCCATCGAGGATCGGAAATGGACTCATGAGAGCAAGAACAACTCTCCGATCCGAGGATCGAGCCGCATTCTGGGCACAAACCGGGGCAGTCAGTTTTGCATAACGGTTTCATTGGAATGTTAAGCGAAAGTTCCTGAGCGATAATCTCGCTCAAGTCGATCTCCTTGTTTACAATTAGGATCTCATCTTCACTGAGTTCCAATTTTTGGTCATAATCGGCATTTAATTTGACGCATTGCCTAACTTTCAGGTCAAGGTTTACGGGGATCGAGGATTCAAATTTCACAAGGCATCTGCTACAGGGCATCACAACTGAAATGTCAATATTTCCGGAAATCATTATCTCCTCAACATTTCGGTCGATTCTGATCAGACCGAGGCCGTTGGGGTTCACATCCAGTTCAGATGGTAGCTTAATCGAATCCAAAGAGTTCCCGAGAAGGTTCTTCGATCCATCAAAACTGATTTCGAGTCCTTCCAGAGGTATGTCGTCAATCTGAATTTTCATCTTTGCGTCATGGCGAAGAGTGTTACAATCAAGTACAAACTATAAATATATAGACACCTATTATAGTAAGTCAAGCCAAAAAGCTAAGCTTAAACAATGACATCACTTTTTCTTGACCGGGCGTTCCAATGTTGCGTCCCATCTTTTCAACCACCTGTGGATTGCGGGAAATACTTCCTTTTCTACCCTTGTCCCTACAAGTAGATCGAGATGCCCATAGTCTTCCAGGCAACCGTTCCCCTTTGCAAAAGTCAGGGTTTCTGTAACCTGGCAGTCTTTTCGACTTTCACATACGGCCAATGCCGCTGATGTAGGGGCAATATTGTCTTTCGATCCACATATTACCAGCAATGGCGTCTCCGATTGCTTAACCCCCTGTGAATACAATTTCCCTGATCGGTCCGCAAATTCCCCGTTCTCAACAAACCTAGCCATGTCGAGCCATAACACGCTCGATGATATAAACTCAATGCCTAAAGCCATGAACTTTCTTGCCACGCGCCAATCGATGTTTTCGGAACAGAAAAAACCGGACAGAATGTTGGGACCAACTCGACTCAACGGCATGAAACATTTGACCAAGGGGATCAATGGGTTAAAAGGAAAAAGTCTCAAGATCCATTTCATTTTAAGTAGACGTTTCAATGAGGGAGAGTTCATCTTTGAGAAGTCCACGGGGGAACCGACGGCCACGGCGGACGATATCTTACTGGATTGGTTTCGAAAGAGATAGGTCTCTATGAGCATGCCTCCCATACTGTGCCCGACCCAATGCGCTGAATCCTGCCGAGTTTGCTCCGTAACATGATTTATCACGGCGTCCAGGTCATAATCGAGATGATCATCAAAGCCCCATCCTAAAGAACTCTCTGAAACAAGAACGCGTGGGCTTTCACTCAATCCGGACCCCCTTAATTCAGCCACCCATACGTCATGCCCCCTCGACCTGAGATACTCCGCCAAAGAAGGGGCGGGTTTCATGTCAAAGATGTAACGGTTCCCTGCGAGCCCATGACACAAAATAACGGGCTTGCCTTTGATTGTTTGCTTTGGAATGTATCTGTGCACAGCAAGTCGCAAGCCATCTTGCGTGTGAAAAAAATCTGTTCTGTCCTGACCTGTTGGGACCGATTCCAGGTAGGCCCACAGATGGGCGACGCCAAATATCGACAAACACCCAACCAGGGAAATCACAACAACATCAAGAATCACTTCCATGATCAATTACCAGCCAGTTTTGATCGATCAATAATCCCACAGGACAGCAATGTGCGCAAACTAAACTCAAAATTGATTCGAATTTCGGTGAGCCATTTGCAGGTAACCGTGAAAAACCAATTCCATGATCTTCAAATACGACAATATTCAATCATTGGATGATCTCTATTTCAGTATAATTCTTGACAATGTACACATCCTCTGCTAATTGCAAGCAAATCGAAAATGGCGACTTTGCGTCGGCCATTGAGTTTGTTAGGAGCGGAATAATGCGTTCTGCTTGGCGGCTATCATCTCGATTAGTGCTAATCCTCTCAGTCGTGACTCTTTTTTCCAATTTTTACTTGAAAAAGGCATATGGTGACGATTGCAGGAGGGTGCTCAATATACTCATCCTTTTTGACGCTTCGGGCTTTATGAAAGAAAAGGATCACTATGAGGTTCTCCTCAAGCAAATGCAGTATTTTGAAAAAGCAATTCCTCTTACAGCGGATGGTTTTTTTAACGTTGGATTAAGGCATTACGGTTTGAAAGTTGGGATGGGGTGCGAAAGTACTGAAAGTATCCTTGCCATTCAGCCATGGGATCCAGAAAGATTTATGAATTCATTCCCGAGATCTGTGTCGTATGGAACAAGCGCCCTTGCGGCCGGATTAAGGGGAGCCGGGGATGATGTGGCGGCTGCGGATGGGAAAAGCATCATAGCGGTCATAGGGGGTGGGCTAGAGTCGTGCAAATCAGACCCAATAAAGATTACTGAACAAATCGTCCGCAACAACCCTGACGTTGAGATACACACTTTTCAGATTGGCAATGCTCAGGACGGGGCTTATTTTATGAAAGGAATTGCGCAAAAAGGAAAAGGCGCGTTTCACAATGTTGCGGAATTCAACTCCCCAGCGGGATGGCACGAGTGGATGCTCAAGTATTGGGTCAAGCCTTGTCGAGACACTAGGACTACTTCAGGCACCGCAGGGACAACATCAGGATTCGGGCCGATCTTGTTTGATTTCAACAGCTCTTCCGTTATTTCAAAGGACCCAGCGACCGACAACTCAAACCGAGTGGCAATTGCGGCGGCGGCAATGGCCTTAAAGCAGAATCCAACTTCTAAAATTATTTTGAGGGGATTCTCAGATGCGCGAGGCAAACCTGAGCAGAACCTGGCGGTAGCCCGCAAACGCGCTGAGGCGGTGGCTCAATTCCTTTCCAGCATGTATGGTGTCCCCAGATCAAGGATCAATGTCCAGGTCGCTAGTCCTTCCGCTCCTGCCCCTCTTTCGTCTCGGGATGATCGGACGAGCCGGCGAGTGGAAATGGAACTAAGCCGTTAGCGCTCCTCAGTTACAGGAAAGCCTTAGTCTGAATTGTGGTAGCCTGCACGCCCGAAGATGTCGCAATGGCCTTCAAGATAACCACTTAAAACTCTCGTCCTTTGAGTCTGTCATTTCTCTTTCCAGTAGCCCTCTGGTCGTATGGACACAGGAACGATCGATACTCTCTTCAGCGTGTTTGATCTCAGTTCACTTGTGCGTGACGGGTTTAATTGTTATAAAATTTTAAAGACAATAAGGATACACGGGTCCGTATGAAACAGATTTCAAACGGTGTATGTAATTATGCGAGTCATGTGTTATGTCTTATTGTAATTATTTTTCTGTGCGCTGGTAATGTTGTCGGACAAAATGTTTCAACCCAGGAATCTCTCGTCACAAAACTGTTGAGCGCTGCACGGGAACTTGTAGAGCGCACTCATTACCTGGAAGCGCTTGATCTTCTAGAGGAGGCTCGGGACACACTGGATGTTTCCGGGCAAGACTCCCCGGAATTGTACGCTGACACTCTGTACGAATTGGCCAGGGCTAAAATTAAGGCTAGGCTTTATCAAAACTTTCCGGCTTATTATGTTAAGACGGCTCTTGAAGACATCCAGGCCTCCAACAGGATAAGAGAACGATTAGATAGGGCCTCACCTCAGAAACTTGCTGATGGTTATTATCTCGAGGGATTTATTCAGAAAAGATTCTTCATGCGAAGAGAGCAAGCGGAGATAAATTTCTTGAAGGCCCTCAAAATCGACCCGGCCTCGGTTGCGGCGAAAAGAGAATTAAGCGAGCTAGTTTCTAGTCAGGACAAAGAAGCCAAATGAAAGAATGTTGTTTTTTGGAAAGAAATAACAGGCTTAAAGTGAACTGAGGACGAAATGAAACCTGAAAACGTTGAATCAAACCAAACGTATAATTTTGACATAGGTTTGGAACAACTTAAGTCAATAGTTGAAAAAATGGAAAGCGGAGGACTTGGTCTTCAGGACAGCCTCAAACTGTTTGAAGAAGGTGTGGGTATTTCCAAGCAGTTGTTTGAAATCCTGGGCCAGTCGGAGGGCAAGGTGGAAGAACTTCTGGCGGACCTGGAACGTGTGCCTTTTAGCAGGGGCGAAGGTTAACAATTTGTGGCAAAGTTAGCGGAATACATGGCGGAGAATCGTGCCTTCGTGGATGAAGCTTTGGACCGGTACGTTCCCAGTACCGACAGTGAACCTAGGCTCTTGCACGAGGCGATGCGGTATAGTCTTTTTGCTGGAGGAAAGCGTCTCAGGCCAATTCTCGCAATGACGTCATTTGAAATCGTGAGCGACTCAAAATATGGCGTCATGCCTCTGGCTGCGGCCATTGAATGTGTTCATACTTATTCTCTTATACATGACGATCTTCCGGCCATGGACGATGATGACTTGCGTAGGGGTAAGCCAACTTCTCACAGGAAATATGGAGAAGCTGTTGCCATACTTGCCGGGGACGCTCTGATCACTCTGGCTTTCGAAATACTTAGTTCTCCCGAATTTACCCGTATGTTTCCACACAGCAGAGTATTGGCTGTTATTGGTGACATAGCGCTCGCTTCAGGCTCTACCGGGCTTATTGCCGGCCAAGTTTGGGATATGTGGTTTGAAGGTCGGGTTGCTGATGAGGCCGATGTTAACAGGATCATCCTCAATAAAACCGGAGCATTGATAAGGGCCTCTCTGATAAGCGGCGCCAAGTTAGCGGGCGCAAATACTTTACAGTTGAAGGCTTTCTCGGTTTTTGGGGAAAAACTTGGAATGGCGTTCCAGATAAAAGACGACCTGCTTGATCTTGAGGGTGATCCCGAGAGACTTGGCAAGAATGTTAAAAAGGATGGAAAAAGGGGAAAGGCCACTCATCCATCTCTTTTCGGAGCCGACAAGGCGAGAAATATGTTAGACAATTTACTCAGCGAGGCCTACAGCGCTATAGAGCCATTGGGACAAAGGGCGCAAACTCTGAGATTGATCACAGAATACATGGGTCAGCGAATTAGCTGAGCACGTTCTGGATAAACAATGGAAAACAAAAGAAAGACAATAAC
>JAZDKD010000603.1:0-3339 GCA_043803345.1 Pseudomonadota bacterium | reverse complement strand
GAGGATAACACCCAACCGGTAGCTAAAGCGGATCAAATCGGTGAACCCGGTCCGGCCTGGATGTCTTCAAATTTAGAACAGAGAAATCAATGGCGCCAGGATCTTGGTGATGATCAGGACAAACCAGACCCTTGGGAAAATAAATCTGTTGACAGGAAAAGCGTTGTCGAGAATTATTCTTCCGGATTGAAACTGGAATCGGTGCTCACTCAGTCATTCCCCAACGCAAAAGGACCTGACGCGCGAACGACCGAACGGGCTTTGAGCCCTCAAACAGCTTTCCTCATGGTCCAGATGCTAACCCGGACCTGTGTTTCAGGTACAGCGTCGGTGGTGGCCAAGCTGAGAAGAAGCGATTTAGCTGGGAAAACAGGCACAACGGATGACTGCGCCGACGCATGGTTTATAGGATTTAACCCCTCTTACACTACCGGTGTCTGGATGGGGTTTGATTCAAAACTTTCTCTTGGGAAGAGAGAATATGGAGGAGTCGCCGCCTTGCCTGTGTGGATGGATTTTATGAGTGAATTACTCAAAGGGATTCCCTCCGAACAGTACGCTCCTCCAACGGGACTGGCGTACTGGAGGTCAGAAGATGAGAGGCGGGACGGTTATGGCCACAACGCGAACATGACTGGCCCTGATTTTGACCCGAGATTCGGAGCTAAGACTTATTGTCCGGTCGACGCTCCACATTTCATGTATTCAGGCGGCATGAATTCAATGCAACCGTTTTCAATGGGTTATTCGCAAACGTACATGTATCAGGGAGGGATGAGAGTCCTTTCTCCTACGGGCCAAACTCTGGGATACGCCTCGACACTGCGCGATGAGCGTGGCCGATCCCTGTTTTATCCTGACGGTCCTTATCAAGGGGCCATGGATTATTCCGAGCTTCAGGAATCTTACGATAATCAGGGGAGGAGATCACAGAATCTTGCCTATCAATCAGGCGCTGGTTATATGTATCAATATCCTGCGCAAATTTGGGGTAGATAATGAGGTCTCGCGGCTGGTCTACTATTATTACTATCTTGACAATTCTAATAGCCGGAGTAATCGTCGGCATGTGGATCAACAAGCGCCCGTTCACTGTGAAATCTAATGTTCCCGAGCCTGAGTCCTACAAGGCGCTGGAAGTCGGTGAGGCCGTGGTAATGCGTGTTTACCGCGAACTCAGCCCGGCGGTGGTCAATGTCGTCACAAAGACTTTGGCATACAATTTCTGGATGCAGGTTGTTCCTCAAACCGGTCAAGGGACCGGATTCGTCATCGACAACAAGGGGCACATTCTTACCAATAGCCACGTGGTGGGTACCAGCCAGAATATAGAGGTCACTTTTGTTGGAGAACGTAAGCTCCCCGCCAAATTGATTGGACAAGATCCGGTCAGTGATCTCGCTGTAATCAAGATCGACCCTTTTCAAGGTATGGAGATCGCTCCTCTGGGCGATTCCGACAACCTGGCGGTCGGCCAACGGGTAATTGCCATAGGAAACCCTTTCGGTTTCCAGCACACCGTTACTGCAGGATTTATCAGCGCACTGAACCGGGATATAGTGGTTGATCAGCGTACGATGATAGGAATGATCCAGACTGACGCTGCAATAAACCCGGGCAACAGTGGCGGTCCCCTTATAAATTCCAGAGGACTTGTGATAGGTGTAAACACCGCCATTTTCAGTCAGACGGGTGGTTTTATGGGAATCGGTCTGGCTCTTCCTATCGATCGAGCCAAGAAGGTGTCCAGTCAGATATTGAAACTTGGTCGGGCGGTTTATCCATGGACCGGCATAGTCTCGGGCACTGATATAGATCCCCAGTTGGCGCAGAGCCTAGGCCTTCCGTCTGTAAAGGGATTCTTGATCTCGATGATAGCCCAAGCTAGTCCAGCGTACCAAAGTGGTCTCAGGGGTGGAAATCAGGTCGCGGGTCTCTACAGGGGCCGGCCATTGCTACTTGGTGGTGACGTTGTTACAGGAATGGATGACATCCCGACTCCAACGTTTGATGATTTCCAAAACCTGATTTTTCAGAAAAACATTGGCGATGAAGTACGACTAAATGTTTTAAAAGGTGGCCAAAAAACTGTTGTGCCAATCAGACTGGCCGAAGATCCAAGAATTGGCAGATAGCCGGAGTTTTTAGGCAAAACGACGCACTTATTGACAAGAACACCAACCTAAATTAAATTACAAACTTAGTTTGGTTTTTACCGCTATCTTAACGTCTCTTCAATTGTATGCGCCCGTAGCTCAGCTGGATAGAGCGTCTGACTACGGATCAGAAGGTCGGGAGTTCGAATCTCTTCGGGCGTACCAAAGAAATCCTAACAAACCAAATAGTTATTGCATTTGGCTTCATCCCGCTTTTCTTTTCAAAATTACGATTGCGTGAGATTTGCGTGAGTTATTAACACACACCTTTTCCGATGCAGCTATAAGGTTTTCAAGCTCCGCCCCGGAATAGTGTGTAGTAATGTCCCTACTGCGATGGCCAAGCAGGTCCTTTCGCGTCTCAAGATCGAGGCCTTCAGACCTTAAACGCCTACCATAGGTGTGTTTTAGGTCGTGGATGCGAACTTTCTGTAAGCCCGTTTTTTGACGTGCCGTTTTCCATGCTGACGTGCCCATTTCTTTAACCTGTCGCCCTTTATATGAAAAAACAAATTCAGGGTGAACACCACGCCACTTTTCCACGATACCGTGAGCAAGGCTGTTCAAAACCACCAGCCTATCATCACGATTTTTGACCCTATGGCCCGGGATAAGAAACACACTGGTTTCAAGTTCCGGCACCTGGACCTCCCAATCCCATCGCAAGTTACAAACCTCGGCCTTTCGTGTCCCGGTATTGACTTTGAATAGAACCATGTCCCGTAAATAGGCTGGGAGTTCATTAAATAGCCTGATCTGCTCAGACCTATCCAAAGGGTATGGTTGTCGTTGATCAGTCAACGGGAGTAACTTGATTTTGGGCGCATGCTCCAACCAAGTCTTGCCCGTATCGTCGATCCACTCATCCGTCGCCAGGTTCAAAATGTGACGCACAACCTGAAGAGGACAGTTAATCGTACGATTTTTTACGCCGCGATTACGTTCACTGGCTATAAAAGCTTGTAGCGTTCCCATATGAACTTTTTCCAAGGGTAAATCCCCTATCCATTTGTCCAAAATCTTAAGATAACGGGCATCCTCAGACAACGACGCTTTTTGCTTGGTTTCCAGGTAATGAATTGCAGCCTCTCGCCAGATACGAATCGGGCGTGTCCCATAAACTTGAGCTTCCCGAAGTTCATTAACTTTAAACGCAAAATACTTTACCGCTTCTTCGTAATCG
>JAZDKD010000602.1:0-3858 GCA_043803345.1 Pseudomonadota bacterium | reverse complement strand
CTTTTGCCCTTGATCGCTCTCGCTGCACCAAACAAGACGTGTTCCCCGTAATTTCATTAGATCAGCTCTAGGAGCCGCGCCTGAAATTTCGTATTTTAACTGTAATAGAGTCTCAACGTTGATGCTCCCGGAAAAGGGACCCAAAGTATTGTTCAGGGCGAGCAACAATGTTCCTTTGCCGTTTCGGCCTCGCGGCCCCCACAGGACAGGAAAAATATGTTCTTTTACGTCTCCTGTGATTGCATAACCAAAAAGCCTCTGGATAAACGAAACCAACTCCGTGTCCGGTTGATAATTTTCGTCCACTAGAATTTGATTCACAAACCCTTCAAAGTGCGGGGCAGGAGTATCCAGCCCACACCATTCAACCGGGACCACCATTCTAATAAAGTCTGATTGGCGTGCTGGTCGGAAATCCCCTGTTTTTAAATCAACCACGCCGTTTTGGCAGGGGAGGAGGCAACTGGTCCTGTCCCATTCGTCCCCTGATATTCCAAGCGATTGTTCGCCATTGACAGCCAAAGCAAGAATATCCTTTTTGCGCTTAACGGTTTGCAAGCACGATATCCTGCGAATCAACCTGGCCTCGATTTGCTCATGGAGTTTAGCCGAGGATTTGCCGGATTGAGCCGCCATGACTCTCAATTCGGATTGATTTCGAGCCTCACGGCTATAAATATCGATGAGTTCCTGAATCGACGCAGTGGCTTCTTTCAAGCGGTCCTGTTTCCAGTAATTACCCTCCCACTTGTACCAATCGTGGGTTGTGTGATCGTAGCAAAAACGGCCTTCCATAAGTCGCTGGTATAATAAAGCGTCCCCGTCCTCGTTAGAATCGAGACATTCCAGGATCTGAGACGAGGAAATAGGCGCTTGGTAGGTTTTAGCCAAGGAATTGTGGTCAAGGGTGTTGAATATCCCAGCCTTTGCGGCCAGGGCGATAATCATTTCCGTTGCCTTAGTTGGCCCGTGGGTTGAAACGAAATCGTGAGGATCTTTAATCCCAAGTCCTGGAAGAAGGAATAGGCGCACTTCCCTGCAAACAGTGCTTAGATCTACAGCGGCTTTACGAAACGCCCTATATCCGCCGGCCCTATTGTCCTTCTTACAATCCTTGTCGGCGAGCAGCCAGATAATTCGGTCCCTAAAGTATTCCTGAATTCTGGGGTCTTTCAGAAATTTTAGACAGTCTTCTTTTGACCCGAAAGTAGTAGCCACAAAGCCAATGCTGATTAGAACGTCACAATCTTTTTCGCCTTCAGTTATGACAATTGGGGTGTCTTCATTGGACGAAAGGAGTTCGGGAAGCCGATATGGCACTCGCTGAACGCCGTTGAGAGCGCCGTTATAGATCCATTGGCCTGGATTATTAATGTCGGGCCTACGCCATGAAAAGGATTTCGGCTCATATCGACATTTTTGGTAGGCGAGGTTTCCGTCACAATCCCTGTAATCATAAACGCCGACTAATTTCGGGTTTGGGACCGGAGGCCGGTCAATCACCTGCCCGTTTTGCAAGTTGGTTATGTCTGACCGGGTCTGGGCTATAGTTGATTCGACATATTTGTTGATTTTAAGACGACTTTTTGGCAAAATACCCCCAGTTCATGTGATGAATGTTTGTTTTCAAACGCCCGGTCATGTTCGCACCATTACCGGGTTTGTTTTTTGCCTTGCTCCTTGTGTCAGAGCCTGATTGCCGAATAGTTGAAACGTCTATTTATGCCTCCTTTTGTGACTATGTTATTGAGATGAAACATCAAATCCGCCTTTTATTCTTGCAAGATTGGGCCAGCCTTTTTGTGAGCCTAGAACTCACGTTCTAATCTGAAAGACTAAGCGGTCAGGCCGCTATTTTGTTCACTTTAACCATTGTCCCATCATTATGAGCCAACGGCAATTGGCACAGTTAGTAAAATTTTTTTACATCTTTTCAGCTATCTTTAGTTGCCGACAAACATATTGAAACCATGAGTCACAATTTATAAATACGTGTCCGATGGCTGTCGGGTCCACGTCCATTATCGAGGACAGTTGGCCAGAGAAATATCGATAATCGGCGGTGGGATAAAACAAGACTATCTGTTTAGAAAAACCGTACAGTCTAGGCCAGTGAACGGTAACATCAAATTTATAACGAGACATAAAGTTCTGAATTCGTCTGGTAGGGTCTTGAATATTGCCCCACCGCTCTTCAAAAGGCTTTTCAACCTCTCTAAAATGCAAAATATGACCTTTGTCAGAAGCATCAGATTTTAATTCCTCAAACTTGAGACCGAACTGCAATAACGAATGAATTAAACCTATAGTCACTAAGTCAGCTAAATCCAGCTTACATCCCCGCCCTGGGCCAGCCGGTGGTGGCTCATAAACATACGGACTAAAAATCCCTTTCGACATCCACTGATGTATCGTGGCGTCATTTATCTTGGGATAGACGAATTTAGTCGCCTCCCGTATACTTATTGGCACGAAATTATCCATGCGCTACTTACTACCTGTAGACATTGGCTGTGTCAATAAAAAAATATAAACGGACAAGCTGTGTGAGCAGTAGCAGATTATAATTAGCTGTTATTTAATGATAATTATTTTTTTGGAAGAAGTTCAAAACTTGGCTGGAAAAATTGAGGACGTGGAAGTCCCTACTCCTAAAATCATAGGCGGGGGTGGTCTTTTTGGGAATAGGGGGGGCGGTTATGTTCTATTTGTCTTCTGTAAAAGCTTTCTCTGCTGCAATATCAGCCACTTCAATTAGTTCATTTACCAGTTGTGGTCTGCCCACCAATTCCGCCTGAATGTAGCCGCGGATGGTTTGGATAGCGCGTTGGTGGAGTCCGTCGATCTCCAAATTCAGACGTTTTACATCCGTCTTTGCCCGAGTCAGGGAAGCCAGACTTGTAGATAACTTGTAAATATTATTAATGGTTTCTGCGCTTGGAGTCTTGTCGCTTTCGCGGATCAATGCGCCGACAACTGTGACCATCTGATCAATTACGCCGTTAAGCTCTCCCATTTCATCCGGCGGCATGACTTGAGCGGTGGCTTTGGCGCTTTGTTTGCGCAGTTTTTCCCGTGGCGTTGGGCTTGCCTTTAGTTGTGATCCCATTTTTGCCCCCCATTTCGAAGTCTCATTTTGTATGTCGGAATTGACGATTGCAGATCTTTTCATAGACAGGCTAAAACACACCTGTAATATTAATATATCTATATATACCAAAAGAGGTGTTTTGTCAATAAAATAATGCAGATATGAGAGAATATTAATCAGTTAGGCACACCTTTGACTTGTTTTCCGCTCCGCGATTCAGGAATCTGCCAAAAATTCATCAATTCCCCTCAAGCATCCGTAGTAAATTGAAACTATGTCACCATTTGACTCATGTTTGTGAGATAGTGTGGGAGGGAATCATGATAGTCTCAAGTGAAGGCAAGGCTTACTCATGAGTGAGAACAATCTTAACTGGATAGCGAATTTTATCTGGGGCATTGCGGATGATGTTCTGAGAGACGTTTATGTCAGGGGCAAGTATCGGGATGTCATACTGCCAATGGTCGTGATCAGGCGACTTGACAGTGTCCTGGAAGCTACCAAACAGACCGTGCTGGATATGAAGACACGCCTTGACAGGGATGGAATTACCAATCAGGACGCAGCGTTACGCCAGGTGGCGGGCCAAGCCTTCTACAACACTTCTCCTTTTACCCTTCGTGATCTGAGGTCCCGTTCAAAGGCCCAGCAGCTTAGAATGGACTTCGAGACGTATCTTGACGGCTTTTCGCCAAATGTTCAGGAGATCCTTGAAAAGTTCAAGTTTCGTAATCAAATCCCCACACTCGTTGACGCCGACATTTTGG
>JAZDKD010000601.1:0-5730 GCA_043803345.1 Pseudomonadota bacterium | reverse complement strand
GATCAAGAAACTGGGCATTGATCTGCCGAAGACGGATGGACGCCATAGCGAAACCCCAACATAGTAGCAA
Source organism: Pseudomonadota bacterium (assembly GCA_043803345.1). Classification (GTDB taxonomy): domain Bacteria; phylum Desulfobacterota; class Desulfomonilia; order Desulfomonilales; family Desulfomonilaceae; genus CAJBEZ01. The sequence continues at coordinate 5,660 of JAZDKD010000601.1, read as the reverse complement.
ATGCAATACCTATTTACCTCGATAGAGTAGCTTAACAGCGACTATAGTGCGCGTGGCTCTCAAATACCAATAACAATAACTGATGTAATATCAATACGTTCACTCGCATAAGATCCATGCTACAGTTTTGGCACGCTCTGTGCTTAACCTTACTACAAGAGACTGTTCAAAGGATTTTAGATTATGAAAGCTGCTTTTTCTTATATGGATGATCGCATTGCGCCTGTCTTTGATACGGCACGCAAAGTTTTCGTGGTTGAAGCGGTCTCTGGGAAAATAGTATCGGAAAGAGAGGAACTCGTTGCGGACAACCTTCCAGTTCAAAAGGCGATTCATTTTGTCGAACTGGGCGTAGGCAGCCTTGTGTGCGGGGCCATTTCCAGACCTCAATACGATACAATAGTTGCGTACGGGATTCAGGTTGCCCCATTTGTGACGGGAGATCTAAGGCAAGTCGTAGTCGCATGGATGAATGGCAGGTTGCGGGAAAAACGCTTCACAATGCCCGGTTGCGGCGGGATCGGTCGACACCGATTCCGTAGAATGCAAGAACAGGATGAGGAGAAAAACATCATGAATGGAAGAAAAGGTGGAGGAAGTGGCCAAGGCCAAGGCCAGGGCCAGGGTCAGGGAAGAGGAGGACGCCAGGGAACAGGAACAGGTCAAGGTCAGGGAAGAGGAGGCCGGCGGGCAGCGGGCCCGGGTGGAGCGGCGGCGGGTCCTGGTGGATACTGCGTATGTTCTGCTTGTGGACAAAAAGAGATTCACGAGCGAGGGGTCCCTTGTATTAATCAAAAATGTTCGAAGTGTGGCGCTTCGATGACAAGGGAATAATTAGAAATAAATAGAAAAGGAGGGCATTGCTATGCCAAGAGGAGACGGAACAGGACCAATGGGCATGGGAGCGATGAGCGGCCGAGCGGCTGGCTTTTGTTCGGGTTCAGGAACGCCGGGATACTCTAATCCAGTCCCAGGAAGTCGTTTAGGTTTGGGCCTGCGAAGGGGCTGGGGTCAATCTGGCGGTGGAAGAGGAGGGTGTCGCTGGAATTATGCCCCTAGAATTCAAAGCCGTGGGCCTTACGGTTTTTATGGCCCCCCAGTTCAGGGACAAACACCCGACATGGAAAAACAAATCCTCAAAAATCAGGCCGAAGTTTTGAAATCAGAGCTTAATCTTATCATGAAACGTTTGGAAGATATAGAAGCTGGGACCAATCGTGAGTGACTGAATCAAATGATCGGAAGATATTCGGTGAATGCGGCTATGCCTACTTCAGGAGGCGGCTTCCGTGGCCGCTTCACAAATGTTTTCCGAGAGACCTAAAGGTTTTTTAAGACTGGTGGCTTTAAGCATGCAAGAAGACAAGGGACCCCTAGCGCGGGAGACGAACAAGGTGAATTCCGATATATCAATGACCATTTTGGTTGATAACAAGGCCGCACATGGGTTGATTAGCGAACATGGTTTTTCTTTATGGTTACGTTTGGGCAAGAGGCGCATTCTTTTCGACACGGGCCAAGGAAACGCTTTGACCACAAATGCCAGGAAACTTGGTTTAAACCTTGGAGAGACTGACACATTAGTGCTGAGTCATGGACACTACGATCATACTGGTGGAATATCCGACGTATTTAGGCAATCTCCACAAATGGACATATATTGCCATCCTGGGGTCGTTCTGCCGCGATACGTCATACGAAACGGGGACGCCCATTGCATTCAGATGCCAAGGGAATCAATCCTTGCGTTAAACAACATTCAGGAAAGCAATCTACACTGGGTGTCTTCCACTCCTGTCACGTTTATTGCCGGCACGGGAATTACCGGGGCGGTTCCACGTTTGACTGATTTTGAAGATGTGGGAGGCCCTTTTTTTTTAGATGCGGAAGGAACTCGAACCGATCAGATTGAAGACGATCAGGCCCTTTGGATCAACACGGCCGAAGGCCTAATAATATGTCTCGGTTGCTGCCACGCAGGGCTTATAAATACTCTTGACTACATATGCCAGATCACAGCGAGTTCGAAAGTTCGAGCTATCATTGGTGGTCTTCATCTACTAAGTGCCGATGAGCGTCGTCTTGAAAGGACAATCGACTCACTCAAATCCTTTTCACCCGGACTAATAGTGCCGTGCCACTGCACAGGCGAACGGGCGACACAATTACTGGGCGAAGTTTTCGGGAGCCGGATGCTTCAAGGATACTCTGGAATGAATATTAACTTCTAAACTTTGCTTTTCCAAACGTAAATCAAACCATGACGTCAAGGTCGTAATTTACGTGTGCGGTCGTTGACCCACAGGTTGGTCGGCGACTCTTTTATATTGACTTTTGTGACTATATCTTGTGGCTTTTTCTGGGCTTATTGTGCTAAGAATTGAGATTAGGGGGAAAATGAGTGATTCACAAATTGTTAAGACTCTTCTGAAAGGAGTAGCCAAAATGCGGTTCCAGAAAAGGCTGACCTTCTTCCTTGCGTTCGCAGTGGGTGTGACGGTGTTCCTAGTCTTCTGTTCGCCCTTTAATGCGGCGGCCCAGCAAAGAAAACCAAACTTCATAATGATTATGACTGACGATGTAGGTTGGGGTGATTTAGGATGCTACGGTGGAGGTGAGAACCGCGGATGCCCAACGCCAAATCTTGACCGCATCGCGTCGGAAGGCGTTCGTTTCACGAATTATTACGGGCAGGCAAGCTGCACGGCCGGCAGAGCTTCATTTATTACTGGTCGAATTCCGATAAGGACGGCGCTGTCTACTGTCCTTGCGCCAGGGGATCTCAACGGTCTCAAAAAAGAGGACCCCACAATAGCTGAAGCCCTTAAAAAACTTGGTTATCAGACTGCCCAGTGGGGCAAATGGCACCTTGGGGATACTCCAGAAACCTTCCCAATTGAACACGGTTTCGATGAGATGCGTTTTATGCTCCCCTATTACGCCGGAGTGTACTCTTACGACTATCTTCCACTGCAGCCCGATTTTCCGGTCAACAACAAGAAATTCATGGAAGCTTGGAAAAAGCTTGATTTGAGTCAATGGGAAGGAAAGGCCGGACAACCCCCCAAGGTTGTAAAACAAAAATTTGGTTATGAGGATCTGGCTACTGTTGACGATGTTATTCGCGAAGACGCGGTTAATTACATAAAAAAACACGCCAAGGATGACAAGCCGTTCTTTATGTACGTCTGTTTCATGAAAGTACACAACCCTAACAATCCATCTCCGCGGTTCAAGGGGAAATCACCGGGTGGCGGACGCTATCTTGACGCCCTAATGGAGCTTGATGACAATTCAGGTCAGATAATGCAGGCGGTGCGTGACGCAGGGATTGAGGAGAATACTCTGGTGGTTTGGACCACAGATAACGGGGCTTGGGTAGATGCATGGCCGGATGCCGGTTACACACCATTCCGCGGTATGAAAGGCAGTTCTTACGAGGGAGGGTATCGCGTTCCAGCGATGGCATGGTGGCCGGGACAGATAAAGCCTGGCGCAGTGGCTAACCAGATCATGTCCCATATGGACTGGTGGCCAACTTTTGTGAAACTGGCCGGCGGAACGCCTCCGACTCGTATTTGGAAAGACAATAACGGCAAGGATATTGTCTTTGATGGAGTGGAAAACAGTAACTATATTCTGGGAAAGGGGCCGTCCACAAGGGATCATTTTTTCTATGTGACGGATCTGGCGTTTGGGGGCTTGAGGGTGACAAACTTCAAACTCCTCTTTACCGCTAAAGACACATGGTTGGGGCCTGAACTGAATCTCGCCTTTCCTGCGCTTTACAATCTCTGGTGGGATCCGGGCGAGCAGTATGACGCAGTTTTCAACGGCGCAGCTTCTACTCGAGGTGATTTAAAGACCTCTCCCGGCAGGTATTCCGGGGAGGACCATGGATGGATAGTCGAATTGACCCAACCGTATTTTGAACAATTCTTTGGAGAATTAATCGCCTGCCCGAATCGACCCACACTTCCTACGGCTGGTTCCACAAATCAACTGGTAAATGAATTCAATAATCCGGCTGGCCTAAAACGTCTTTTAGAACTTCTGGAGCCATCCTCCCAAAAGAAATAAATATCGTCGATTCGACTTTGGCGTCTTGTGGATAGGCAATCCCATGCCACAAGACGCAAATGGTCGCTCCAGAAACGATGATTTCAGGTCTCCTGATAATGTTTCCGGTTGAGGGCGGGTAACAACCATACATGAAGAAAAAAAGAATTGAGATCCCGGATAGTTGAGACTGAATAGACGGGGGAATATTTCGTAGTGATCTTTTCCTGTGGTATCATTGTCCCAATTACAACAAAGCAGATTCCCGGGAGTCGTGAATGAAAAAATTTCTTATTGTCACGTTCAGCTTCTTGTTTTCAGTGAGTTTTGTTCAGGCCGGATCAGATTGCTACGTTGTCACCGAGGACGCTCTGGCTGCTGATTCAGAGGTTACCTGGGAAGTCGCCAACGCGATGCTCAAGAATCAGGAGATGGAAAAACTTACGAGATTGATGTTGGATGGAAGAATAATAGTAATAAAACCAGGCGAAAAATTGCGGATTATGACACTCGGAAAAGCTCTTAACGAGGTCACTAAAGAAAATGATGAAAAGAAATGGTTCATCTCTATAGAGGTTGCAAGACCTTGCTCCAAGTAAATATCAAGAGACAGCGATTTTGGTGATTTGATACGTTGGTTTGTGGCAATTCCTCAGAGTTGCTCAAGTGGTATTTTGGGTTTCTATGTAACTGACAAGTGTCCGAGGATGGAAGCGATGAAAATGGCGCCGGCTATAGTTGTTTGCAGCTTATTTTTTGCTGGAATGGTTTGGGCCATAGACTTGGACTGCAGGGTGGTCGTGCGCGACATGTACGCCGCTGATTCACACGAAACTCAACATCAGCTTGTGTCAATACTTAAGAGCAAAGAACTGGAAGGAGTCGCAAAATTACTATCATCGGGACAAGTGACACTGTTCGAGGCCGGAGAGAAGGTGTTCACCAAAGAATCAAGCGTCTGGGGCTATGACAAGGTTTCAAGACTTGGCGAAACAAAGACTTGGCTGCTTGCGCCACAAAATTCTAGACCATGCGCCAAAGGTGACTGAATAACTGGCTACTGCGTTCTCCAGGATCTTCAGCAGGCAACCGAAGGATCGATTTCTCAAGTTGATCCGAGAATCCTGGTGGTAGCTGGAGACCACTTGCAAAGTGATGGAAATAGCCCACTAGGGGTTTCCCCTAGAAATTTCTGGAGGGTCTTGCGATTGAGTGTACAGGGAAACAGAACTGACTATGGACAAAATCTGCCTAAATGGAGGTTTGTTATTGGTCTGTCATTATTTGCGTTCGGTTTTGCGGTCCCACTCTTCATACCACTGGTTTTGACTTCAGGTCTGCCTCTAGGCTGGAAGAGCATTCTGTCAGGATTCCTGGGCTTGGGGGCCCCGGAGTTTTTCATGCTCCTGGCTGCGGTGGTTCTTGGAAAGGAAGGTTTCATTTATCTTAAAAAGCGCTCTTTCGCATTGCTGAAACGTTACGCTCTTCCAAAGTCGGTCGGCAGAACCAGGCATCACATAGGAATGGGGCTTTTTCTGGTGACGGTGATAGTCGGATGGCTCAGTCCTTATTTATCTCAATTCATCCCATTGTTTCAGAGA
>JAZDKD010000600.1:0-5326 GCA_043803345.1 Pseudomonadota bacterium | reverse complement strand
GAAATCGCCGGAAAAGAAAACGCCGACGCTGTTAGCCACGGAGCCACAGGCAAAGGAAATGACCAGGTACGGTTTGAACTGACATACTACTCGATTGATCCGTCGATAAAGGTCATAGCCCCGTGGCGAACCTGGAAATTCAAGTCTCGTTCCGAACTCATCGATTACGCGAAAAGTCGTAAGATCCCCGTAACTTCGACCGTCGAAAAACCATATAGCATGGATAGAAACCTGCTTCACCTCAGTTTCGAAGGAGGGATTCTCGAAGATCCATGGGCGGAGCCGCCTGCGGACATGTTTGTGCTGACGGTTGATCCAAGGAAAGCTCCGGACAAACCGGAAAATGTTGTCATTAGGTTCGAGGCCGGGGATCCTGTGGCTTTGAATGGAACTTTGATGACACCCGCGAACTTGTTGGATCATCTGAATAAAATCGCCGGCAAACACGGCGTCGGACGGGTAGATCTAGTTGAGAACCGTTATGTTGGTATGAAAAGCCGAGGAGTATATGAAACCCCTGGGGGAACAGTCATCCATGTGGCCAGACGCGCCATGGAATCGATCACACTTGATCGAGAAGTCGCGAGGCTCAAGGAAGAATGGATACCCAGGTACGCTGGGCTGGTTTACAATGGTTACTGGTTTTCCCCCGAGCGAAAGATGCTTCAAAAGGCCATAGATGAAGCCGCTTTGGCTGTTTGCGGTGAGGTAAGACTCAGAATTTACAAGGGTAGTGTCACAGTAACGGGAAGAAAATCTGAAAACTCACTTTATGACGAGAGATTTGCGACTTTTGAACAAGATGATGTTTATTCTCAGGCTGACGCGGAGGGTTTTATCAGGCTCAACGCCCTAAGACTTCGCATCGGATCTCTGATGGGAAAATCCGGAAAACGATAAGCCGGAGTCAATTCGAGAAAATGACTGAAAAAGAACAAACAGAAGCGGCTTCGAAGACCGATTCGTCGGGTATCAGGAAAGGGAGATTTTCGGAGGGGATGGATCCCCTCTTTGCCAAGTTCAACGCCTCCATAAAATTTGACCGCCGATTGTTCAGGGAAGATATTCAGGGAAGTATCGCCCATGTCCGGATGCTGGGAGCGCAAGAAATAATACCGACCGACGACGCAGGCAGAATTGAAGAAGGTCTCCTCGCTGTGCTTGACGATTTCGAAAAAGGCCGTGTCGAATTTCGGGAAGATCTCGAAGACGTACACATAAACATTGAAGACGCGCTTAAAAATAAAATAGGGGAAGTCTCAGGAATGCTTCATACGGCAAGGAGCAGAAATGATCAGATCGCTCTGGACCTAAGATTGTTCCTGAAAAATCAGTCAGTCCTGGTAAAGAGGGTTTTGCTAAGTTTGAACGGGGCCGTGCTTACAAAAGCCAGGGACAACATTGATCTTATCTTTCCCGGTTACACGCATTTGCAGAGGGCTCAACCGGTAAGGCTATCGCAGCACCTTATGGCCTATTTTGAGATGTTTCGTCGCGACTGGGAACGTTTTGTGGACTCGGAAAAGCGAATCAATGTGATGCCCCTTGGATCGGCAGCTCTGGCCGGGGTCACCTTCCCGATCGACAGGAAGATGGTGGCTGACTCTCTGGATTTTGAGCGTTTGAGTGCAAATTCGATGGATGCGGTTTCAGACAGGGATTTCGTTGCGGAGTTCATCTTCAATTGTTCGCTGGTTATGACTCACCTGTCACGTCTGTCGGAAGAGCTTATAATATGGTCTACATCGGAATTCGGTTTTGTTGAATTGCCGGACGCTTATTGTTCGGGGTCAAGCATCATGCCTCAGAAAAAAAATCCGGACGCGTGTGAGTTGATCAGGGCTAAGACCGGGCGTGTTTATGGAGCGCTGATTACATTACTGACTGTCCTCAAGGGCTTGCCCCTGACATACAACAAGGATCTCCAGGAGGACAAGGAGCCGGTTTTCGATGCGCTTGACACTACCCTTACGAGTCTGAGAGTAATGGCAGGCCTGATAGGAGGAATCAAATTCAACGCTCGGGAAATGCTCGAGGCCGCGTCAGCCCCTTATCTTGCCGCAACCGATGTCGCTGACGCCATTGCGAGACAGGGAATTCCCTTTAGGGAAGCGCATGCCCGTGTAGGCACGATTGTTCGGGGAGAGTTGACTGACAGGGGTTATAATCCTCCGACCCCGGAAGAAATGGTCGAATCAAGATGTCAGGAGGGCGCTACAGCCAAAAGAAGCGTAATTCGACAGATAGAAGAAGGAGAAAACTTTCTTCGGCTGAACGGCTATAATGGCCACGGAGCCGACTAGATGAGAAGTGTCAGGCGATCTTGAACAAGCTCGTAGTTGCGACTCTTTTTTCGATTGTTACTGTTTCATTCTTTTCATGCGGATACAAGACCAGCCCGCGACCTTCGGTCGCAAGGATTCCAGCGGAAATCAGAATCATCAATGCGGATGTTTTTCCCGACCAGATAACGATCAAGTGGACGGTACCGTCATCCAACAAAGACGGTTCATCGTTGATGGACCTGTCCGGATTCAAGGTTTACAGAGGATCCAGAGATCTGGATGAGGACTGTGTCGATTGTCAGGATAAAAGGGAGTTTTACGCCAACATAGATTTTCAGGCTCCATCTAACGCAACGATCAGGGACAATGAAGTGGTTTTCCAGGACAAAGACGTTTCTCCCGGAAAGATCTATTCATACGATGTGTCCGCATACAACCTGAAGGGTCGTGAAAGCTCAATGGGGAACCCTCTGGAAGTTTTTTTCGACGCGCCTCCTCCCGCGCCGACCAACCTTGTGGCCAAACCGGAAGACGGACATATAAGACTTGAATGGAAAATACCCGAGGAAGAAAAAATAGATCGATACCAGATTCTCAGAGGAACGGAAAAAGATGTTCTAAAAATGAAGGAGATTGGTAGCGCCTCGCGAAGAGAACCCTGGTTTGTTGACAAGGGTGTTACAAAAAACACCAAATATTTTTATGTAATTCGATCAGTAAAGTCGACCAGGGGGACCATTCTCAAATCCGCTCCGTCGGTTGAGTCCGAAGCTGTGGCGCCCAGTGTCTTCTGGGAAGCCCCTGAAAATGTTAATGTCGCAATGACGCGCGAAGGCGTCAGGGTTTACTGGAATCCGGTTAAGATCGAGAATGAAGAGACATTTTACAACGTGTATAGGTCTGAATCCGGAGGAGTTTTTCAAAAAGTGAATCTGGAACCTCTAAAAACACCTTGGTTACTTGACACTAAGGCTGTCAAAGGTCGACTTTATCGTTACGCTGTGACAGCGTTTTCAAAAAACCGCCCTGGCGAAGAATCTGCAAGGACAGCGTCAGAGGCGTTGAGATACAATTTTTAATTCAGGGTAATCCGAAATGCATCATTTCAGTTACAAAAATGGCGAACTGTACTGCGAGCAAGTTTCAGTACGCAGCATAGTGGAGGAATTTGGCACCCCGGTCTTCATTTACAGTCAAGGCACACTCGAAAGACATTTCAGAATATTTGAAGAGCCATTCTCTACCGTGCCACATTTGATATGCTTTTCGATGAAAGCTTGCTCAAACCTAGCCATCCTTAGAATTTTTTCCAATCTTGGCGGCGGCGTTGACATAGTTTCCGGGGGCGAGCTTTTCAGGGCGCTTCGCTCTGGTATCTCACCTCAGAAAATCGTTTATTCAGGTGTAGGGAAAAAATCGGTTGAAATGGACCAGGCTTTGGACGCCGACATATTGATGTTTAATGTGGAATCGGAAGAAGAACTTGAACTTCTGAATCAGAGGGCTCTGGCAAAAGGGAAAAGGGCCAGGATAGCTCTTCGGGTAAATCCCAACGTGGATCCTCTGACTCATCCATATATTTCGACCGGACTTAAATCCAACAAGTTTGGAATCCCCATTGAACAGGCCGGGGAAATCTATGCAAACGCCAGTAGGCTTGAAGGGATTGAGCCTGTTGGCCTTGACTGCCACATAGGCAGTCAGTTGACAGAACTGGCTCCATTTCTCGAAGCGGTGTCCATACTGAGAGAACTACTGGGGAACCTTAGAAAAGATGGCGTTGAAATAAGGTACCTGGATGTAGGCGGTGGTCTGGGGATTCCTTACGATCAGGAAACGCCGCCGGCCCCGGGGGATTATGGCGCAGCGGTCCTTGATCTGGTTTCAGACATGGATGTTTCACTGATCATGGAACCCGGTCGAGTATTGGTGGGCAACGCAGGAATAATGGTCACACAGGTTCTGTTCAAGAAGCAGAGTTCGGATAAGAACTTCGTGATTGTGGACGCTGCAATGAATGACCTGATGCGACCAAGTCTTTACAAGGCGTATCACTCTATCATAAAAGTGGCTAAAGATGACCGCCCTCCCGTGAAAATTGTCGCTGATGTGGTTGGCCCGATCTGCGAGTCAGGTGATTTTCTTGCGAGAAGCCGGGAACTGGACGATCCGAACCCTGGGGAATTGCTGGCGGTAATGTCTTCCGGGGCCTATGGTTTTTCCATGTCGTCCAATTATAATTCAAGGCCGCGTTCGGCCGAGGTTTTGGTAAACCAGTCGAACCACTATCTTATTAGGAATAGAGAAACTTATAAAGATCTGATCAGGGGCGAGATTATCCCTGGTTACATTCTCGAGGCAAAATAAAAAGGAGCGAGTAATGTTTTCTGGAGCGTTCACGGCGATAGTAACGCCATTCAAAGGCGGGCAGGTTGATGAAAAAGCCTTCAAAAACCTGATTCGTTTTGGCCTGGAAGGCGGGATCAGCGGATTCGTGCCCTGTGGGACCACCGGCGAATCCCCCACCCTGTCTTACGAAGAACACAACCGTGTAATTGAATTGACAGTGAAAGAAGTTGCGGGGCAGGCGAAGATTATCGCCGGCACCGGGTCCAATAGCACTGAAGAAGCGATAGCGTTGACAAAGCACGCGAAAAAAGTCGGAGTGGACGCCGCTCTCCTTGTTTCCCCTTATTACAACAAACCCACACAGGAAGGCCTTTACAGGCATTTCAAGGCGATCGCTGAAGCCGTTGAACTTCCTCTGGTGCTTTACAACATTCAGGGTCGAACCGGCGTCAACATCGAGAATTCGACAACAGAGAAACTTTCCCGATTGCCCAACATTGTGGGGGTAAAAGAGGCGTCAGGGTCCATATTACAGATGAGTGAGGTTATAAGGCTTTGCGGACTCATGTCTTTAGTCCTTTGTGAGTTCTAAGTGCGCTCTGTGGTAGTCTGTAGCAATTTGCATTTACCCATCCTTAAAGACTATTAACATCAACCACAGAGGCACAAAGCTCACAGAGGTTCGCCACAGG
>JAZDKD010000599.1:0-8971 GCA_043803345.1 Pseudomonadota bacterium | reverse complement strand
CTATTTTTTGATAAATTACTTTGCAATTTAACAAGATATGTTATAGTAACACTTGCAAAACCGAGAACACAATTGATCTCGGGGGGTTTAGACAGGTAATAGCTTGTGTTTAATGGTGGTCTTTCTGAAGACCTCCGTGTTGAGTCAGATAAACACCAAGGAAGGAATTTGCGTGAAAATCTGAGAAATCCGGCGTTTACCTGTATATAGAGATCGGATTGATGATGTGTTTTGGGTTTTGTGATTTTCTAGGATAATTCGTAGATTCCTTCCAATGTCGGTCGAGAACAGGGCCTTGTTAAATATTGACCGAATTAAAATTGGTGTTTGGGGGGATGGGCAGTCGGTTTGTTCCGGGCTTTGAGGCTTTCAAATTGTCCGATCAGTTACGGGGATAGTCGACTGCCTTTATTAGAATGAAAATTAATTCTAATTTTCATTGTTAAAATTCGATCCTGAACTATACAATTGGTACTAAATGTGTTGTTCCGATGCGGGCCGAGATGTTGTCAAGCGCCTATTCAAATGATACAATTAGTCAGATTTAGATTACCTGGAATGATTCAAAGGCTGTCATGAATTATTTGCTTGTGTTACTCATTGTAATCACGTTTTTTCTTAATGGCTGCGCTTCTTTCCTGGACGCCAGCTTTGTTACCAAAAACGGCAAAGAAAGCCCTTTCAAGCCTAGCGTCAATAAACACGAGCCAATTCGGGCGCCATCTTTGCGTGACTGATTTTAACAGCGGCTCAAAAAATTTTCACTGCCATTTACTGCGCAAAGCGTTAAGCAGCTACCAGATCCGACGATCTGTAATCACCTTTGAGTTTCTGTAGGGCGGCCCGCTCGATCTGTCTAGCCCTCTCTCGCGTCACACCGAAATGCTTCCCAAGCTCTTTAAGAGTTTCAGGCTCGTCAGAGAGGATTCTCTTCTGCACTATATATTTCTCTCGAGGATTCAGCCTTTCCACAGCCTCACCAACCCAGCGTCTTAGAATTTCGGTTTCCTGATGTTCAAGTAATTCTCTCTCCTGGTCAGCGGCATCATCTCTCAAGGTGTCTGCAAACGAGTCTCGGGAACTATCTCCCAACAGTTCGTCCAGTGATAGGTCTCTTGATTTCAACCGGGCCGCCATATCAATTACTTCATCTTGAGTCACATTGATCCTGTCGGCTAGTTTGGAAACATCTTCCTGACGCGTGTCAACATCAGAAGCTTCAGGTAAATCCCCTATTCGATAAAAAAGTTTCCGTTGAGCTTGAGTTGTACCCATCTTGACCATGGACCAAGACCGTATAATATGGTTCTGTATATAGGCCTTTATCCACCATACAGCATATGAGATTAACCTATAACCTTTGTCAGGGTCGAATTTTTCAACGGCCTTCATCAAGCCGATATTGCCTTCCTGAACCAGGTCCATGATCTTAACACCGTAGTTTCGATATCCAAGAGCAACCTTTATTACGAACCTTAAATTAGATGTTATTAAAATGTTAACAGCCCCACTGTCACCACTATCACGATATTTTAGCGCCAATCGATTTTCTTCTTCGCGATTAAGGACTGGATAGTGTTCAATTTCCGCCAAGTAAGTCTTTAATTCTTCTGATTCAGCCCAGTAGTTCATTTTCATCTCCCCTGCAATTATCGGCCACAATTATATGGACGCATTTCCTTGCAAAAGGTTTCAGATTGATAACTATTACTGGGCTGAATTTTGATATTTATTTTTTTGATTACTGGTCTTCACTGGAGTTTTGCGCCACAGTAGGCTCTTCTTCTCCTGATCCGTCTTCCTGGCGGTCTTCAAATTCTTTGATTCCTATAGCCAAGTCTTCAAGTTTCTGATTTACTATAAAGTTAACAGTTCCTTCAGGGTAATCCCCCTCTTCATTCTTGACTCCGGAGGGTACGCCCGTGAGCAATTCTATTCCCTGGTCAACGTGGTCCACCTGCCAGATATGAAATTTACCTTCTCTAACCGATTCAACAACTTCAGAGTATAGTGCGAGGTCACCCACGTTGCTTTTGGGAATAATAACACCTTGTTTACCGGTCAACCCCATTGCCTTGCAAACCCTGAAAAAGCCTTCAATTTTCTGATTCACTCCGCCAATGGCCTGGACTTCTCCGTTCTGGTTTACGCTACCTGTAACGGCTATACCCTGATCAATCGGCAAACCCGACAGAGAGCTTAAAAGAGCGTAAAGTTCCGTAGAGGAAGCTGAATCACCATCCACCCCCGAATATGACTGCTCAAAAGTGATGCTGGCAGTTAGGTTGAGCGGCTTGTCTTGAGCGAAACGGTGTCTTAGAAACCCTGTGAGTATTAGCACTCCCTTGTCATAAACCGAACCGGAAAGCTCCGCCTCTTTTTCTATACTTATGATCCCGGACTTTCCCATGCTGGTTTTGACAGTGATGCGTGACGGCTTGCCAAAAGAGATTTCCGGCAGCGAATATACGCTGAGTCCGTTTATTTGACCAACTTTAGCCCCATCGGTATCAATCATGATGATCCCGTCTTCTATGTATTCTTGTATCTTGTCTTCATACATGTTAACGCGTTCAATCCGATCGGTGTTGGCTGTTTCCACGTGCTCAAAACTGATGATATCTGAACCGGCTTCTCTTGCCACAAGGTCCGCTTCCCTTAACACATCGCCGATTCGCTCCAATTGGGCTGTAATTTTCTTCTTTCTGCCAGCCCATCTAACAGCAAGGCGGGCCAGGTTTTCAACTCCGCTTGCGTCGCAAGGTAGAAGATTTTCCTCGGAACTGATCCTTGCAATGAATCCGATAATATTCTTCATATTCTGATCAGTGTTTTTCATGCTCGTGTCAAAATCAGCCTTAACCTTGAAAATTTTTCTGAAATCCTCGTCATACCAGTGCATCAGATCATAGATCTCGGAGTCACCAATCATTATTACTTTAAGTTGGATCGGGATGGTTTCAGGCTTGAGCGCGCTGTTAAACAGCCACCCAAAAGGTTCCGCCTGGATGTCCGTTACCTGATTTCTAAGGTTGCGTTTCAATGTCGGCCAACTAGCGGGTTCCATAATAAGGTCTCTCGAGTTAAGCACCAAGTAGCCGCCATTTGCCTTCAGCAGGCTTCCTCCCTTGATGTGGCGATAATCGGAATACCAAACTCCGTTTTGGTCTATCACCCTCTCAATTGTACCAAACAGGTTCCTGTAGATTGGCGTGGTCTCCATGACAACCGGTGGTTTGGTTGTTTCAGAATTATCAACGAATAGATTTACCTCATAATATTTAAACTGAGCGGAGTCAGGGGGCATCAGCATGGGTGGCCCAGTCCCTTCACTACCAGGTGGAGGAGTTATTATCCTCGGCCGAAACCTGTCCAGGTGAACGACTATGTCGGCCTCGATTTCGTCAAAGTAAGCTTTTACGGCCTCCGAAACAAAATTTTCACGAACCTGAGTCAGAGATTCCTTTAGTAAAGGTTCGATCCATTCTTTGCTTAATTTTTCCAAATCCTCCTGGATTGTCTTGTCGATATTTCTCGCTTGTTTGAAGATTTTCTCCATCTCTGAGGAAAGAGTTTTGTAGGTATTTTTTATCTTTTCGAGTTCTTCAGCCGAAAACTTGCTCTCTTCCACCAAGGCTTCCAGTTGCTCTACCTTCATAGGGTTCCCAACGATTACCGGGGCAAGGTCAGGTTTGGTGAACGGCCCTACCTGCACCTGGACCATCATGAAGTTTTGAGATGTTACCTTGTTCTCGAAGTTTTTAAACAGCGCCTTTTGCGCCCCCATATGGCGGTTAACTATTTCGTTTCTCGCAGTTTGAAACTCTTCACTTTCAAAGATTGCGGGAATCTTCTTTTTCAGAGAATCGATCAGGTCTTTGACTTGCTCCCGGAAAGCTCTTCCCTGTCCAGCGGGAAGTATGAGCAGTCGTGGGTGGTCCGGATCCTTGAAGTTGTTCACATAACACATGTCATTGGGCACTGGTCCGCCGACGTTGAATTCCTCAATAAGTTTCTTAACTGTTGCCGTACGACCAGTACCGTTGGTGCCGGAAACAAAAATGTTATAGCCATGGCTATTCATTGCGAGACCACGTTTTATGGCCTTAACGGCTCTATCCTGACCAACTATTTCCTCTACGGCTTCAATTCCGGCGGTAGTTCCCACTATTAAACCTTCAGCCGGCCCTGTCCAGGTGAGGTCTTCCGGGCTAAGTCGGAGTTCTTGTTTGAGGTCACTCATTGTATGACGTCCTATATAAGTAATGTGTTACATTCCGTTAAAACAATGTAACGTTATGTGCGGTCCCCAATGGAGATGGACTTGCAAATATCGCTTTGCCTTTTGGCAAAAAACTATTCGAACACTCTCATCAGGAGGCCTGTCTCCGAGGGCCACATCAAGGCCTAAAAAAATAATTACAACCGATAGAGCGCCGTGTCATCGCCTTCATGTCAACAACCCGAATCACATCGAACCAAAAAGCTTCATATCCACGAGCTCGACTATGGTATGCCCTATAATCAGATGCGTTTCCTGGATTCTTGGGGTCGGGGCTCCATAAACGCTAAGATAATTATCACAGTGATCCACCATTGCGCTGTCAGGGGCGCCGCCTATGCCAATGGTCGAAATACCAAGCCCACGGGCCGTCCTAAGTCCCCTGTTAACGTTTTCAGATCTCCCGGAAGTGCTGATGCCAATGGCTGCGTCGCCCCTACGACCAAGCGCCATAATTTGTTTTGCGAAGATGTCACAAAAATCGTAGTCATTGCCGATGGCGGTCAGTATTGACGAGTCGGTAGTTAAAGCTAGGGCTGGAAGGGGCCTGCGTTCAATTCTGTATCGATTGACAAATTCCGCGGCTATATGCTGGGCATCCCCTGCAGAGCCCCCATTGCCAAATAGCATGATTTTATCACCCCTGCGGATTACCTCAACCAGCAGGTGGGTTATATCAATTAAGGTTTTAACGCCGCTAGCCAAGAACGAATCCCTAACACGCGCGCTCTCATCAAAAATGGCCTTTATCTCGTCTTTCAAATTTTCACGCCTTCCCGCCATATAAATCCGGCAACCGGTAAATGCGAAAGCCCGATAAAACTACAACTGCCCTCTTGTTTAACACTAGTGAATGATGGCAAAATTTCCCATAGCCATTTGTCTTTGAACCATTACCGTTTTTGATAGTATTTTTCATTTATCATATAATTGTGAGTGATTGCATCAATAATTCCTGATTCTTTTTTGCCCTATCTTTTGATGCGTTTTTATCTTATATCTGAAAGATTATGGCGCTAGCATGACATTTCAAAAAAATGACATAATCGATTACTATGATGAAGCGAGGCTATCCTGCGCCTTGGTGCTAGAGGTGGATGATCGCCGTCTGCATATTCTTAATGATCAGGGCAAAGAAGCTAATATATCTGCAAGTCGGGCTCTCATCGGAGGCATAGAACCAAATTTCCCCACTGAGGCTTCCAGAGACGACCAAATCAAAAAACTGAAAGAAATTTCCGCCAGACGGGATGAAATAAAAAACACTATCAACTTGCAGGAATTGTGGGAAATAGTAGTCACTGAAACCGATAAAATAAGCCTAATGGATCTCAGTGAACTACTCTTTGGCGCTCAGAATGATTTAGAGTCGCGTGCGGCCTTCGTTCGCGCTATTGTCGAAAACCGTCTATACTTTAAGGTCAAGCCCAACGTAATAGAAGTCGTATCTCCGGAAAAGGTCGGACAGGAGGAAATCCGGAGGAAAAAAGAATTCGAAAGAGGACTATTCCTATCTAAATGCGCTGATTTTTTGTCCACTATAAAAAGCGGCGGAGAGACCATGCTGTCAGACGCCCCTGCGGGATTGCCGGAAATGCTGGAAGAGGCAGCATTGATTGGAAACGACTGGCTCACACAGAAAAAGGTCCGTGACATATTTTCACGCGCTGGCATGATCCCCTCTTGGGATCCATTCAAGGTATTGGTCAAATTAGGATTTTGGTCTGAAGACGAGAATATTCGACTTAAGTCCGAACAAATTGCTTTGGATTTCTCAGCCAAGGCCCAAGCGCAGGCAGAGGTGGCGGCGAACAAGATAGTGGACAATGGTTACCCAAGGGAAACCTTCACTGAAAATGTTATAACCATAGATTCTGAAAGCACTCATGACATCGATGACGCAATATCAATCGAATCAGATCGCGATAAAATCATTATAGGGGTGCATATCACGGAGGCGGCTTTCTTCGTAGAGCACGATTCGGAACTGGATTTGGAGATCAGGGAACGGGCAGTGACAATCTATATGCCGGACCTCGTCCTGCCAATGATGCCTCCAGTATTGTCAGAGCAGTCGGCAAGTTTGGTAAGAGAAGAATTTCGTCCGTGCATAAGCGCCTTAGCCGTCTTTGATTCATCTATGAACATGACTGACTATCGATTGTCGCGATCAATGATCAAGGTTGGAGAACGGCTTACATATGAAGAGGCCGACCGGAGAATTATCAATGGTAATTCTTCAGAAGCAAAGATGTTTGAAGTGGCGCGATCCCTACGAGAAAAAAGACTCAACGCAGGGGCCATTATCTTCAAGGACCCCGAACTGTCGATCAAAGTCGATGGAGATGGTTCAATCGACGTAGTTGTGAGAGAGCGCGAATCATGTTCGCAAATCTTGGTATCAGAGTTCATGATTCTTGCCAATTACCTCTTCGCAAAAACTCTGATGGAAAACAAAATCCCTAGCGTTTACCGGAGCCAGCCACCGCCTTTGGAAAAGATTCAACTCGGGCATCGACATGATCCTGTTTTGTCCTACAGGTGCAAAAAAGCTCTTGCGAGGGGTAGTTTAAGCCTTTATCCCGAACCGCATTCCACCCTTGGGCTTAGTGTCTATACTACCGCAACATCGCCGCTGAGAAGATATACTGACCTGCTCACCCAGAGACAGCTCGTGGCGTGTCTTGACAGTAGAGTCCGGCCAATTGACGCTGACACTCTCGACATGCTTCTTTCGGACATATCTCCTCGGCTCGAAAGATCCTCTCTGGTTGAAAGAGAGCGACACCGTTATTATCTATTAAAATACATGAGACAGAGAAAAAACGATGAATTCGAAGTCATCGTCCTGCACCGATTCCCAAGATTTTACCTGGTCCAGCTGGAAGCGCTTGGAGTAAACACGGTTTTGCATACTCCACCGGGCGTGTCGCTCAATCCGTATGACAGGGCGGTCGCCAAAGTTGAGAACGTCAACCCGCGTGCGGACAGATTGACTTTGTCTCTCGGAAGTGTCCTGCCAATCATCTGATAGCAGGATCTTTCAAATAAAATCTTCAGGTAGTTGACTTGGCGAATCAAATTGATCCGATCAGTAGCAAGTTAGCGTTATTCGAAAAAAAACTTCTTCAGGCCAGACATCTCTCACCAAAGAAGGGGCTACCTTCAAATGGGCTGATCACTGCGGCCGTTCTGGTTCCAATATTCGAAAAAGAAGGCAGCCTGCACGTGCTGCTGACAAAAAGATCAGATATGGTTGAACATCATCGCGGAGAAATATCTTTTCCAGGCGGCAAAGTAGACTTAACGGACCCAGATCTTAAATATTGCGCTCTCAGGGAGACATCTGAAGAAGTGGGCATATCTCCCAAGGAGGTCAGGCTAATTGTCGAGCTTGATGACTTCTACACAGTTGCTACGCGATTCCATGTCGTGCCCTTTGTTGGAGTGGTTCCTTATCCTTACGAGTATCGTATTAGTGCCCGTGAAATAGCGGGACTAGTTACACCTCCGCTGAATATTTTCTTTGATCCTTCGAGGCGGCGTGAAGATATATGGATGATAAGGGGTGAGTCAGTGACAGTGGTGTCATATATGTGGAACGGGCATAACATCTGGGGAGCTACAGCAAGGATAATGAAACATCTCGTAGAGTTGGTCGAATCATAAGGAGAATGGACATGAACCCCTCTAACGATTATCCGGATGATTTCAGAAAATGTGTAGAGTTTCATGGGCACATTTGCCCCGGCCTTGCCATCGGCTATTCCGCTGTGAAGGCCGCTGATGGTCTAATGAAAACCACAGCTTCAGAAGATGAGGAGCTTGTCTGCCTGGTCGAAAACAATTCATGCGCTGTAGATGCAGTTCAGGTCCTCTTGGGGTGCACTTTCGGAAAGGGTAATCTCATATTTCGAGATTGGGGCAAGCAGGTCTTTACCTTCTTTGACAGGCATTCCGGCAGAGCCGTTCGGGCTTCCCTGAAGCAATCAAGCCCACATCGTGAATTACAGCATGAATTAAGAAAAAAAATCAATCTGGGAACAGCAACAGAAGAGGACAAAAAACGGTTCACCCAACTCAGGGAAGATTATACCAAAAGCCTGATCTCAGAACCCCAGTCTTATTTTGAGGTCAAAGAAATAGAGATGGAAGCTCCTCCCCAGGCGCAAATAGTCGATACAGCTCCATGCGCAATTTGTGGCGAGGAGACAATGGTTTCGAGGATGACCAAGATTAAGGGCTCTGTAATTTGTAAGGATTGCGCCAAATGAAAATAGCAGACAATTTTTTCATCTATCTCTGGGATGATCCCAGGGAAAACAACTGTAACAGTTACGTGATTGACGGGAAAGTCCCACTCCTTGTGGACCCGGGACTTGAACAGCGAGTGGACCATCTTTTCGAACGAATGCGTCAGGATGGATTTGACCCGGCGCGCATACAGGTTGTCATTGGAACTCATTGTCACCCTGACCATTTCACAGGAGCCAGGAAGTTTGTTGACACCCCAGCGAAAGTGGCAATTTCTCGGGAAGAAGAAAAGTTCATGATCGAGGAGGGATCAAGATGGTACGAATCCCACGGCCAAAAAACTCCTGAATTCCCCGTGGACTTTTACCTTAAAGAGGGGGATCTTAAACTCGGCAAAAATGAATTTGAGGTAATATTGGCTCCTGGACACAGCCC
>JAZDKD010000598.1:0-4110 GCA_043803345.1 Pseudomonadota bacterium | reverse complement strand
TTTCGCTTCGCCTTTCTCAAAAATGCGTTATTTAACGACATTTAACGATGGCAGCCAAGGTCTCGGTTCATAACTCATTTATTTTCGAACTCAATACCTCTTCAAGACGGTCAATCAGACTTTTCATAATTTCAGAGGCGCTTCCCAGGAACAGGATATCTGTAACCTGGTCATGTAAAGCAGAAGGTTCTCGGTTAATTTCGATTACTGTTGCTGGAGGGTTTTTTGTTCTCACAGCTATAGGAATTTGGGCAGCGGGGAAAACCTGAAGTGAAGTCCCGATAACAAGAAGAACGTCACATTTGGATGTCTGAATCTGGGAAATCATCATAGCCCTCGACGGAATCGCCTCTCCGAAAAAGACAGCGTCAGGTTTAAGGATTCCGCCGCATTTAAGACATCTTGGCATCTTCTCTTTCCCCGAAATTATTCTTTCTTCGACCTCATCTATGGGTTCAAGGGCCTTACATTTGAGGCATACAGCGCGTAGGAGATTCCCGTGAAATTCTACTACCTCTACAGACCCGGCTCTTTGGTGAAGATTATCCACATTCTGGGTTATTATATATTTTATGATTCCAAGATGTTCCATTTTGGCAAGCGCGAAATGAGCAGGGTTTGGTTTGGCCGCAACGAGATCGAAGGCGCCGGATTGTTTCAGACTTAGGTTCAGTTGCCAAAAACGTTCAGGATTTTGCAAGAAACGATCAATCGAAAATTCTCCAGGATCAACTTTCGACCATAGTCCTCCGGGACTTCGAAAATCAGGAATTCCAGACTCAGTACTGATCCCTGCCCCTGTAAGGGCGACCGCGTTTTTCGCGTTTAAAAGTAGTTTGGCAACCTGTTCGATGCGCTTATCCATGTCTTCGGCCCTCAAAATTTACGGAAGCTATTTTATGATTATAACATTCTGTGGTTATTTTAGGTATTCGTATTACCCGATGTGTAAATCATAAGACATTTTGAGTCATGATAAAATTTTAGCATAAAATAGTTGCCAAAACGTCTGAATTCATAGAACATAATTTTTTTATCGTTTAGTCTGACCTGTGGGACACTTCGATTTGGGATTTGAAATGGTTGAAGATTCACAATTAGTCGCCGCTACACTGCAAGGCCAGTTTTCCGCCTTTGAAAGCCTTGTGGAAAAATACCAGGGAAAAATCTACAGGCACCTGAGAAAGATGGTTAAAGATCCCTTGCAGGCTGAGGATTTATTGCAAGAGACGTTTCTCAATTGCTACAGAGGCCTGAGTGGATTCAGCGGGGCTTCATCATTTTCAACGTGGCTTTTCAGAATAGCCACAAACGCGGCTTTGATGTACCTCAGGAAGGAAAGACCCGAAACAGTGGAATACAACGACAAAATTTCCACGGACGCCCACGAATCCATCGGGCCTTCTCCGGAGCTGGTCGCCACTCCTCTGGAAAGATTGCTTTCCATGGAAGGCAAAACTAAGATTGAAGAAGCAATAGAAAAGCTCCCCGTGCTTTACAGGTCTGTAATCATTCTTAGAGATGTTGAAGGATTTTCACTGGAAGAAGTGTCAAGTATCTTGGGAGCTTCCATTCCCGCTGTAAAATCTAGATTACACAGAGCAAGAAATATTGTGCGAGGAACTTTGACGTCCTATTATAAAGAAAAGGGCTCATCCCGGAATTACTGAACCTCGCAAGGCAAAGCCCATGACCAATTGTAAAGAATTTTGTAACCAACTTTTTGATTACCTGGATAAAGAACTTGGGGCCAAGGAATGCTTGCTAATTGAGCAGCACCTTGAAGAATGCGCCCCCTGCGCTCTTGTTTTCGAAAGTCTAAAAACTACCCTTATGATTTGCTCTGAGGGAGTTTCGGATGAAATCCCCGAAGATGTCAAAAACAGGCTGAGAGAGTTTTTGAAAATGAATTGTAGGGCTGATTAACTGAATTTTTATTTAGAGGAGTTTACAGATGACAGAAGGTAGCGCTCTGATGCATGTCACGGATTCAGATTTTGAACAGCAGATACTTAAGTCGGAAGTTCCAGTGCTTGTGGATTTCTGGGCCGCTTGGTGTGGGCCATGCAGAACTGTTGGACCAGTAGTGGAAGAGCTTGCGGGAGAGTACTTGGGTAAGGTTAAGATCGCCAAACTAAATGTTGATGATAACAAGCAGACCCCCCAAAAATATGGGGTAAAAGGTATCCCAACTTTGATGCTTTTCAAGAATGGAGCCGTCGTAGACCAAGTTGTTGGAGCTGTTCCCAAAAGCCGAATCCAGGATATGCTTAACAAGGTTAGCTAAGATGAGGGCCGATTTGATAATTCTTGGCGCTGGCCCCGCTGGACTTACGGCTGGTCTCTATACCGCTCGAGCCAGGACTGACGCCATATTGATTGAAAAAGGAATGCCTGGCGGCCAAATGGCCGCCACCGAACTTGTGGACAATTACCCGGGTCAATCTGAACCGATACTGGGCGTCGAGCTTGCTCAAAGGATGGAAGCTCAAGTTCGCAAGTTCGGGCTTGAAATTCAGTATGCGGACATTGTCTCTGTTTCGAAAACAAAAAGTGGTTTCGATCTGAGCAATGATTCAGGTGTGGCATACTCCTGCCGTTCTCTGCTTATTGCCACAGGCGCAAGCCCAGTTAAGCTCGGGATACCGGGCGAACTAGAATTGGCGGGCAAAGGCGTCAGCTATTGCGCAATATGTGATGGCCCATTTTTTAGGGACGTTGAAGTAGCCGTAATAGGTGGTGGAGATTCGGCCGTTGAAGAAGCCGTTTATTTGAGTCGTCTCGCTTCAAAAGTCCATATAATTCACAGGCGCGATCAGCTAAGAGCCGTTAAGGAAATTCAGGAAAGGGCTTTTGCTGTTCCAAACTTGATCATTCATTGGAATTCAGCTCCGGAAAAAATTATCGGAACAAACGATGTTGAAGCCATCCAGATTAGATCAACCGTTAATGATTCAGTAACTGAACTACCAGTATCAGGCGTTTTCTTTTATGTTGGCATAAAACCAAATAATGAAGCCTTTAGAGGTCTAGTAGAAGATGATTTTAGAGGTTTTGTAATTACCGATGAAAAGATGGCGACATCGGTTCCTGGAATTTTCGCTGCGGGTGACATAAGGGCCAAGGAATTGAGGCAGATATCCACCGCCGTTGGAGACGGAGCCTCAGCCGCATATAGCGTTCAGCGTTATCTGGAAACTTTATGACTAGAAGGCTGTTCATGTTACTGGGTCAGGTTGTTTAAAATCGTTAAGCTCACTTTGTTGGTGTGGTTCCGTAGAACCAGAACGCATCAGAAAAGTCGGAGAAACAATCGGTGGGTAATATGTCATTGGCGGGGGTCTGGGATGGTTTGACGCAATTGTGTGAAACAAAACCCTGCCCAACTTTTTTGATCACGGTCGCAAAACCAATTGGAGAATCAGCTAAATAGACCGTCTATCTCCCCTGACAAACATCCCCTTAAATTACTAAAAAAGCCAATTCACCAGCTCCTGTTGGCGCATAAGGCAAATTTGTTTTATGACCCTCTCCTTTGACTTTGTGATGACAGAAACAAGAACCCTAAAGGTCTGCGTTCTTACATCGACGATCAATTACACCATTACTTGTGACGAGTTATCAAATTTTAAATAAATGTTGTCAGAATATTAGATATATTACTTCAAGTTAGTGCTACATATTAGATATTGCCTGTTTTAATCAATCAGTGTATTATTGATGTGATAGAATACAATGGAATCATTGGTATTGTTTTTGGGCGTGAGGTTTTCATGAGAAAATGGTTGGTGATAATGGTGGCGACTTTTTTTATCACGGGCTGCTCATTTGATCGCGCCTTTAAATGGATAGACAGTTTGGAATGGGAGCGAGACGACCAAACCATCAAAATCGTAAATATTTTTTTCAAGTAGGCTCCGCAGTTTCGACATTAAATTTTGGTAGATAATTTCAAGATTTCAATAGATTGGGAGGCTAGATGAGGGGATCAATCGATTCATCAAGGATTGACGAAATTGATTTTGAAAAGGGTGGCGGATTGATACCCGCAATAGCCCAGGATGTTAATACAGGAAAAGTCTTGATGATGGCCTACATGAACCGTGAAGC
>JAZDKD010000597.1:0-7785 GCA_043803345.1 Pseudomonadota bacterium | reverse complement strand
ACCCTTCAATTGGATCCATGCAATTTGTAGAAAATTACCCGTGGGTCAGGGAGTGGGGGATTTCCTACAAGCTTGGAGTGGATGGCATAAGTCTGTTTCTGGTCCTTCTAACGACTTTTCTTGGTCCAATTCTGGTCTTGGCTTGCTGGAAGGACATTACCGCAAGAGTCAAGGAATTTATGATTTGCCTTTTATTTCTCCAAGTTGGAATGATAGGTGTTTTTGTTTCCCTTGACCTCTTTCTCTTCTACGTATTCTGGGAAATCATGCTAATCCCAATGTATCTTCTAATAGGCGTATGGGGAAATCCCGCCAGGCGGCTGTATGCTGCAATCAAGTTCGTGTTGTACACCATAGTTGGCAGCTTATTGATGTTAGTAGGTATACTGGTTCTGTATTTTATGGCAGGTAAGAGTTCAGGTGTATACACTTTTGATCTGCTGAAACTCTATGATTATGCGGTTCCCTTACAGGCCCAGTTCTGGCTTTTCCTTGCATTTTTCCTTGCTTTTGCCATCAAGGTTCCAATGTTTCCTTTTCATACTTGGCTTCCGGATGCTCATACGGAAGCGCCAACCGTCGGTAGCGTAGTGCTGGCGGCAGTCCTGTTGAAGATGGGTACTTACGGTTTTATACGTTTTGCCATACCGCTGTTTCCAAATGCGGCCATTGACGCAGTCTGGTGGGTATGTTTACTGGCGGTAATTGGCATCATATATGGGGCGTGGGTCGCCATGGTTCAAGAGGACGTAAAAAGGCTGGTGGCGTTCTCAAGTGTGAGCCATCTGGGATTCGTTATGCTCGGGATGTTCGCTTTGAACTCTCAAGGAGTTCAAGGGAGCATTATTCAGATGATTAACCACGGGCTGAGCACGGGAGCTCTATTTCTAATTGTGGGGATGGTTTACGAGAGAAGACACACTCGACTCATTGCGGAGTTCGGTGGATTATCCAAAGTTATGCCGCTGTTTGCCGTATTCTTTATGATATTCACTTTGTCCTCAATTGGATTGCCCGGTCTAAACGGCTTTATTGGGGAATTTCTCATCCTACTCGGATCGTTCAAAGTCAGCGCATTAACATGGTATGCCGTTTTCGCCTGCTCGGGTGTCATCTTTGCTGCCGTATATATGCTGTGGATGTTCCAGCGGGTTATGTTCGGGGAAATCACAAATCCCAAGAACCTGCATCTTAAGGATATCGACGCTCGAGAGGTTGCGGTTCTAGTTCCTATACTGATCTTTGTGGTCTGGATAGGCGTTTACCCAAACACATTTCTTCGGCCCATGGAGCCATCTGTGAAGAATTTCATTCAGCATGTTGAAAAGAAAAGGGATGCGGTGATCGCCCTTGAGAAAACAGGGACGCAAACATTGCCCGAGGCAGAAAGAATCAGCCTAGTTTACTCCGTCACGGATTCCGTGCCGAGAAATGAAAATTAGAAGTGGGAGCGATCGGGATGATCCCAGTGCCTGAAATTAATCTTGGAGGCATCCTGCCGGCGCTGATTCTTGGCGTCGCTGGTTTGTTGGCTACACTATTGGGACTATTTGTCCGAAAAGGCGCAGCCACGGTTGGAGCCATCATAGGATTCACGGGGGTTCTGATAGCGCTTGCGGCAAACGCCCCCTTGCGTTTCATGAATACGCCGGCGTTCAACGGCATGATTGTTCTGGACACTTTCGGTTGGTTTTTCAATCTCCTTATTCTCTTGTCGGTAGGATTGACCATCCTGATTTCCATGAAATACCTCACAGACCAGGGGCTGGACCTTTACGAGTATTTCGCCATTCTACTGTTCTCGGCGGTTGGCATGATGTTTATGGCGTCGGGCGCTCATTTGCTTATGATTTTTGTGGGCCTTGAAACACTCTCGATAGGAGTTTACGTCCTCACCGGGGTACTTCCTCAAAGTTCCAAAGCGTCTGAGGCGAGTCTCAAGTATTTGTTGTTGGGGGCTTTTTCTAGCGCTATATTTCTTTATGGGGCCGCTCTTCTTTATGGCGCCAGTGGTTCCTTGTCTTTGGCCGGCCTTGCAAAGTATTTTCAAGCAGGCTCCTTAAACGCAATGGGTATGATTGGCATGGGGCTATTGCTTGTCGGATTTTCATTTAAAGTGGCTGCCGTGCCTTTTCATATGTGGACACGGGATGTTTACGTTGGGGCTCCTTCGCCAATTACTGGATTTATGTCTGTTGGGGTTAAAGCGGCCGCATTTGCAGCATTTTTGAGAGTTTTTATTGAATGTTTTGGTTCGGTCCAGGTTACCTGGTCACACATTTTGTGGATCTTGGCGGTCTTAACTATGATTCTGGGGAATCTGGCGGCGTTAGTTCAGTCCAACATAAAAAGAATGTTGGCCTATTCGAGTATCGCTCATGCTGGATATATTCTCATGGGAATGGTGGCAGGAACCGCCATGGGCACCGCTGGAATCCTCTACTATCTTTTGGCTTACATTTTTACTAACCTTGGTGCGTTTGCCGTAGTTACAATGGTGGGCAGAAAAGGGGAAACAAACATTAGCATTGATGATTACAGAGGCTTAGGAAAATCACATCCCTCTTTAGCTCTTGTAATGTCGATATTTTTGTTTTCACTCGCTGGAATTCCTCCAACGGCCGGTTTCATAGGAAAGTTCACGATATTCAGCGCTGCTATAGCTTCAGGTTACCTCTGGCTTGTCATTATCGGTGTTCTCACAAGCGCCGCTTCGGTTTTCTATTATTTCAGAGTTGTAATGAAGATGTACATGGAAGATCCGGACGTAGAACAGGAAAGTCTCAAATTTAGTCCATCAATGGCGCTTGCACTTTCCTTAACCGTATTGGTTGTTTTATATATAGGTATTTTCCCAACAACTTATTTGAATTTAGCTACAGAATCGGTTAAATCTTTATTTTGAGAAATCGTTGGCTCGCAAAGGATTAGGATGCCTTTAACTGCTTTGGTAGTGACCGGTCACGGAATTAACTGTGAAACGGAGACTCATCGAGTTCTTGAGATTGTAGGCTTCAAAAGAATCGACCTTGCGCATTTGAATTTCATAGTCGGCGGTGAAGTTGATTTAAGGTCCTACAACTTCATTGTTTTCCCCGGGGGGTTCATGGACGGGGATGATTTGGGAGCGGCGCAGGCCTGCGCAAACAGGATACGTCACTCCAAGATTGATGGTATTAACCTCATTGACAAATTGCTTGGGTTTGTCACCCGCGGTGGTTTAATTCTTGGGATATGCAATGGATTTCAGTTGTTGGCCAAGCTGGGTCTGGTTCCCGCTTTTGAGTTGGCTTATTTAGAAAGAGATATTTCCCTTACTGCAAACGACAGCGGTCGATTCGAGGATCGGTGGGTGAATTTGGCGGTAGATAAGAGTTCAACGTGCGTATTTACAAATGGTCTAGAAAATCTTTATTTGCCTGTTAGGCACGGGGAAGGAAAGATCGTCGGTAGAAGTTCAGAAGTTATTGACACGTTGGTGTCTTCACATCAGGCTGTTCTTTATTATACCAAGCCAGGGGAGGTCTCGCCTACCACGGAATACCCTTTCAATCCGAATGGGTCGGCGCATGGAGTCGCTGGTGTCTGTGACCCAACAGGCCGTATATTTGGCCTAATGCCTCATCCGGAATGTTATTTGGACAAAACCAATCACCCTAGATGGACTCGAGAAGAACTTGCGGACGAAGGCGGCGGGCTTGGAATATTTAAGAACGCCAAGCGCTATATCAAGGAATCGTAAGCGCCCAGATTTCCCTGGGTAAATCGAATCGAATAATCCATATTTCATTTCAGCGCTAAAGATGCGCTGAATAGTCACACAGGAGGTATCGATGGCATTGTTGGACCCTACTAAGATGGCTGATTGGCAGGTAGCCGAAGAAGCCGAGAAGTCAATGAAGACTGTTTACCAGTTGAGAGATGAATTGGGCCTTGCAGAGGAGGAACTGCTTCCTCACGGACACTATATCGGGAAAGTCGATTTCGCTAAGGCCCTTAAAAGGCTGAAAGATCGACCAGACGGGAAATACATCGATGTGACGGCGATCACACCTACACCTCTCGGTGAAGGCAAATCCACCAGTTCTATGGGGTTGGTCGAGGGCCTTGGCAAAAGAGGCAAAAAGGTGGTTGCCGCCATACGGCAACCATCCGGTGGACCCACAATGAACATAAAGGGTTCAGCCGCCGGCGGTGGATTAGCTCAGTGCATTCCTCTGACACCATTTTCACTTGGTTTGACTGGCGATATCAACGCGATTATGAATGCTCATAACCTTGCTATGGTTGCGCTGACATCCAGAATGCAGCATGAATTCAATTATGACGACGCTGAACTGGCCAAGAGAAACCTGAAACGCCTGGACATAGATCCCCGAAACGTTGAATTCAACTGGATCATTGATTTTTGCGCGCAGGCCCTCCGGAATATGATCATCGGAATAGGCGGCAAGATGGATGGTTTCATGATGAAATCCTCATTCGCTATTGCCGTTTCGTCAGAGATCATGGCCATTCTCGCTGTATCGACGGACCTTAAAGATATGCGGGAAAGAATGGGCAGAATAGTAGTGGCCTACAATAAGAAGGGTGACCCTGTCACAACAAAGGACCTCGAAGTTGACGGCGCAATGACCGCGTGGATGGTAGAAGCTCTAAATCCCAATCTTTTACAGTCGATTGAAGGTCAGCCTGTGTTTGTTCACGCTGGGCCTTTCGCTAACATCGCTATTGGGCAGAGTTCAATCATCGCCGACAGAGTCGGCCTAAAATTGGCGGATTACCACGTTACCGAATCTGGATTCGGCGCTGACATCGGTTTCGAGAAATTCTGGAACCTAAAGTGCCGCTTCTCAGGCCTAAAACCGAACTGCGCTGTTATTGTTGCTACAATCAGAGCGCTGAAGTGCCATGGTGGCGCCCCGGTTCCAAGACCCGGGCTTCCCATGCCAAAAGAATATGAAGGAGAAAATGTCGGCTGGGTTGAAGGAGGCTGCAAGAACCTCATTCATCACATAGAGACAGTCAAGAAAGCTGGGATCAATCCAGTCGTGTGTATCAACAGTTTCTACACCGACACTAAGGACGAAATCGCTGCTGTCAAGAGATTGTCCGAGGCGGCTGGCGCTCGAGCCGCCGTTTCCCAACATTGGCTCAAAGGCGGGGATGGCGCGTTGGAATTTGCGGATGCAGTCGTAGACGCTTGCGAAGAAAAGAACGAGTTCAAATTGCTATATGAACTGAGCCTTCCGTTGCGTCAACGCATCGAGTTGATAGCCAAAGAAGTTTATGGCGCCGATGGTGTCAGCTTTACTCCGGAAGCCGAGGCGAAAGCCAAGAAGATGGAGGCGGATCCTGAATTGGCAAAACTCGGAACATGCATGGTTAAGACTCATCTCAGTCTATCACATGATCCTAACCTTAAAGGAACTCCTAAGGGTTGGGTCCTTCCTATCCGAGATGTGTTGACTTACAAAGGCGCAGGTTTCGTGGTTCCAGTTGCCGGAGCAATTTCACTGATGCCTGGAACTGGTTCGAACCCGGCTTTCAGAAGAGTCGACGTGGACGTAGAGACAGGAAAGGTCAAAGGAGTATTCTAGAACTTTTTGTCCCTATCGCAAATCAAGCCGCGGAGCAAAGCCTCCGCGGCTTTCCTATTCCTTAACGCCTTTTTTCGTTGTCGGTATGTTGCGTTTGTAAAGTATTCTTAGTCCTTCCATAGTCAAGTCGTCGTCAACGTCATCGACAAATTTTGTATGGGCGCAAATTACTTTTGCTAGTCCTCCTGTAGCCACTACTTTGGGCCTTGATTTAAGTTCGTCAAACATTCGGCCAAGAATACCGTCCACCAGTGAAGCGTAACCGAATACAATCCCAGATTGAATCGCCGATGCAGTGTCTTTTGCGATGACTCTTGGCGGAGCGCTAAGTTCTACCCGGAAGAGCTTTGAGGCGCTATGAAAAAGAGCCTCAGCCGCAATTTTTACTCCAGGAGCTATCGATCCACCTTCATATTCCCCTGCCGCGTTTATGTGATCAAACGTCGTAGCGGTTCCAAAGTCGACTGCAATAAGTTCACGCCTGAATTTTTCGTAGGCTGCCACAGCGTTGACTATCCTGTCAGCCCCAACTTCTCGGGGATTGTCATACCTGATAGGCATCCCCGTCTTTATTCCGGGTCCTACAAAGATAGGGGCTACCCCTAGGAAGTTTGCGGAAAGTTCCTCGAGGGCACCTTTCAAGGGCGGAACAACGCACGATATAATTAGGCCATTAATTCCTTTAGTTTCGAGTCCCTGCCAGAACATGAGGTTTTTTAATACAACCCACAACTCGTCAGCCGTAACATCTTCATTGGTTCGGACTCTCCATGATCCGAGTCTGGCCTCATTCCGGTAAAGACCAATCACGATGTTAGTGTTGCCCACATCAATCGCCAGCAACATTTTTGATTCCTTTCGTTCGGGGGTATGTGACGTCAGCTATACTTCACTGAGAATACGAATTTGACGTCAACAAGTGAAGAGAAAGTTGCGATTAGGATATCGAACTGAGCGGATGAGGTCCAATGGTAAATTTATTGACTGAAATAAGGCCCGATGTTAAGCTAAATTAAAGGGATATGCGTGTTCTTTCGAACACTTTGAGCAGCGGTTTGGCTGTTTTCACTGCTTGCATTAATAACTTCCGGCGGTATCCATCATGAAACCCACGGGGCTGATTCGCAACAAAATATATCTTAAACACAATATGGGGATGTATCATCCGGAAAGTCCGGAAAGGTTGGAAGTGCTTTATCAAATGCTTGACCAGCTTGGAAGCGCCTTCAACATTGACTATGTCGAACCAAGGCTGGCTTCTCCGGAAGAACTATACGCCAATCATGATCCTAGATATGTTGATCGAATCATGAGCACAAAAGGATGCGAAACTGTTTTTCTCGATCCGGACACTTCGACATGCTGTGATTCGTGGGAAGCTGCGATGTGTGCCGCAGGTGGGCTTCTTTGCCTGGTCGACGCTGTAATTGACGGCGCAATAAGAAACGGCTTCGCCTTGGTGCGACCCCCCGGCCATCATGCTGAAAATAGGCGAGCAATGGGGTTTTGCATATTTAACAACATTGCTGTAGCGGCCCATTATGCTCTGAATCAACACAATCTTGAGAGAGTGGCTATAGTTGATTGGGACTTACACCACGGAAACGGCACGCAGAATTCCTTTTATGAAGATCCACGCGTTCTTTTCATTTCGACTCATCAGTATCCGCATTATCCTGGCACGGGCGGAATCCGAGAGATAGGTCATGGGGTCGGCGAGGGATATACCGTCAATGTTCCTCTGACATCAGGCGCAGGAGACGCAGAGTATGTTGCAGTTTACGACCGGCTTGTGCGCCCTCTCCTGGAAAGCTTCCAACCACAATTAATTCTTGTCTCCGCAGGTTTTGACGCTCACGAAAAGGATCCTCTTGGAGGAATGAACCTCACTGAAGATGGCTATGACGCCATGTTAAAGATCCTGATGCGTTCCGCGTGGCAGACCTGTTCAGAAAGGTTGCTACTGGTGCTCGAAGGTGGTTATCAACTTGAGGCTCTTAGAAATTCAGTGAAACGCGTCCTATATTGTCTTTCCAACTATGATCCCTCTAGGGAGTCTCCTGTATATTGCCCCGATATTGGCGCCCTTCCGCAAACTTTCAGGGCTCGCCTCAGGGATATTCTTGCATTTGTGGGCAAGTACTGGCCTTCTCTGCCTCAATTGTGAGTCTCATTGCTTTAATTA
>JAZDKD010000596.1:0-7407 GCA_043803345.1 Pseudomonadota bacterium | reverse complement strand
TCGATGCCGCGCAACGATTGGCCCGGTCGGGAATCGTGATCATGAAAAGATAGCTCTTGGAAAGGCAGGTCGCTCTCGTCACCTGGGTAAACGTCCGAAGGTCCGTGGAGTTGTAATGAATCCTGTGGACCATCCACACGGTGGAGGAGAGGGCAAGACTTCAGGAGGACGACACCCGGTTACTCCATGGGGCGTGCCGACTAAGGGTTACAAGACTCGTAACCGCAAGAAACCATCGGACAAATTTATTGTCAAACGGAGGAAGTGATTCTCATGCCTCGTTCAGTCAGTAAAGGACCATTTGTGGATCAACATCTTCTGGATAAGGTTGTCCAGGCGAGGGACACTTCATCACGAAAGGTCATTCAGACCTGGTCCCGAAGGTCGACAGTTATTCCCGATATGGTGGGGCTAACATTTGCTGTGCATAACGGTAAAAAATTCATCCCCGTGTTCGTTACGGAGAATATGGTAGGACATAAACTTGGCGAATTTTCCCCTACCCGCACCTTTCACGGTCATGCTGGTGACAGAAAAGCCAAGAAAGGAAGAAAGTGATGGAATGGGTGTCGAGACTTTCGCACGCTCGGATATCAGCACAAAAGGCTAGATTGGTGGCGGATCTTGTTAGAGGTATGCCAGTAGGCGCAGCGATCAGTCAACTGCAATTTACGCCCAAGAAGGCGGCGGTAATTATATGCAAGGCAATACAGTCCGCACTTGATAACGCCTCAAAATCCAGTGGCGTAAATGAGGATAACCTTTATATCAGCAGTATAATGGTTGACGAAGGGCCCACGGCCAAAAGATGGATGCCCAGGGCTATGGGAAGGGCCACTCGGATAAGGAAGCGCACGAGCCATATATCTATTGCCTTGCAAGAGAAGTAATGGCTGTTTAACGAACTCCCCGCGCACCTTTCTTTTGGAGCCATTCCATAAAGGACGCGGTATCATAGATCACCCTCAGGAGGGTTATTTTGGGACAGAAAGTTCATCCTCACGGTTTTCGATTGGGCGTGACCAAGACCTGGGATTCGAGATGGTTTTCGCAAAAAGATTACGGTCCCTTTCTTATTGAAGATCTCAAGCTTAGGGAATTCGTCAAGAAAAAACTGTCACAGGCAAGTGTCTCCAAGATGGAAATAGAGAGAGCCGCGGGCAAGATCCGGATGATAATACATACCGCCCGGCCAGGAGTAGTAATCGGTCCTAAGGGAGTCGAAATCGACAAACTGAGAAGAGAAATACTTAAATTTACCAACAAGGACGTAATTGTTGATGTAAAAGAAATCCGAAAACCTGAGGTTGACGCCCAGCTAGTTGCGGAAAATGTTGCTCAGCAGCTCGAAAGACGAATAGCCTTTAGGCGGGCAATGAAAAAATCTGTTTCCAGCGCATTGAAGTCTGGCGCCAAGGGCATACGAATAGCCACAGCCGGACGCTTGGGCGGGGCCGAAATGGCTCGACGGGAATGGTATCGTGAAGGACGAGTGCCGCTTCACACATTGAGGGCCGATATAGATTATGGATTCGCCAATGCCACCACAACTTATGGTGTGATCGGCGTCAAGGTCTGGATCTTTAAGGGCGAGATGATCAAAAGCTCTGTTGGAGAAAGATAAAATGCTTGCGCCCAAGAAAGTCAAATACAGAAAACAAATGAAGGGTCGAATGAAGGGTTTGCCGCTTAAAGGAACCACAGTTTCCTTTGGAGAGTTCGGGTTAATGGCGACTGAACCTTCATGGATTACCGCAAGACAGATTGAGGCAGGGCGTATCGCAATGACGCGCCATGTCAAGAGAGGCGGGAAAATCTGGATCAGAGTTTTTCCGCACAAACCCATAACGAAGAAACCCGCTGAAACCCGAATGGGAAAAGGTAAGGGAGCTCCAGAGGAATGGGTAGCGGTTGTTAAACCCGGTGTCATAATGTATGAGATGGAAGGTGTTCCGGTTGAAATCGCCAAAGAGGCTTTTCGACTTGCGGCCAGGAAATTGCCGTTAAAAACTCGTTTTGTTATTCGTGAGGAGTTGACATGAAGCCCCGAGAGTTGCGGGATCTTTCTGTTGAAGAATTGACCGTCAAGGAGAAAGAGTTTCGGGATGAGGAGTTTAAGCTCCGATTCCAGAAGGCCACCGGTCAACTGGAAAAAAACGCTCGACTTGGCATTGCTCGGAAAGAAATAGCCCGGGTCAAAACTATAATTCGAGAAAAGAGGGGGTCTAAATGACTAGCTCCTCTAGTGAACGACAACAGCGCAAAGTTAGAACTGGAGTCGTGATCAGCGACAAGATGGATAAAACCGTGGTTGTAGAAGTAAGCCGCACCGTGCTTCATCCAGTTTACAAGAAATTTGTAAGACGCAGGAAGCGATTTATGGCTCATGACGAAGACAATCGTTGCCGTATTGGTGACGAGGTCATGATCGTGGAGACACGTCCACTGAGTCGCCACAAGAACTGGCGAGTACAGAAGATAGTCAGGGAAGCGGCGCTACCAGGAGGATCTGCATGATTCAGCAGCAAACTCGAATGGATGTCGCTGACAATTCCGGCGCAAAGGAACTGTTCTGCGTGAAAATTCTCGGTGGCACCAGGCGAAAATACGCCAGTGTCGGAGACGTGGTCATCGTGTCTGTTAAACAGGCTATACCTAACTCAAAGGTGAAGAAGGGTGAAGTTCATAAGGCTGTGGTGGTTAGAACCAAAAGGGCTGTTCGAAGAGCTGATGGATCTTACATTAGATTCGACGACAACTCAGCTGTTTTAATTAACAACCAACTTGAACCCATTGGAACCCGAATTTTTGGTCCCGTTGCTCGTGAACTGAGGGCCAAAAAATTCATGAAGATTGTTTCTCTTGCTCCGGAGGTTCTGTAGACATGACAAAGATCAAGAAAGATGATCGCGTAAAGGTTCTATCCGGGAAAAACGCCGGTCGAGAGGGCAAGGTTCTTAAAGTCTTCAATGACAAAGGTTCGGCTCTTGTCGAGAGAATCAACATGGTAATAAGACATACAAAAGCTGGAGGCAAAGCTGGTCAGCAGGGCGGGAGAATCGAGAAAGAATCCCCCATAAGGCTTTGCAAGCTTATGTTAGTATGTCCTCAATGCTCCAAACCTACTCGAATAGGCATTCGTTCTGTTGAAGGCAAATCCGCTCGGTTCTGTAAGAAATGCCTGGAACAGTTGGAAAACTAGAAGGAATTTTCTGATGGCGTCCCGACTCAAAGAGTATTATTTCAACACGGTAGTTGCGGCATTAAGGGAAGAGTTCAAATATAAAAACGCCATGCAAGTCCCTACCCTTAAAAAGATAGTCATCAACATGGGATTGGGAGAGGCGATCCAAAATGCGAAGGTGCTTGAGAGCGCCCAGCAAGAACTTTCGGTAATAGCCGGGCAGTGGCCTGTAATGAGAAAAGCCAGAAAATCAATAGCGACCTTTAAACTCCGTGAAGGTATGACTATTGGATGCAAAGTGACTCTAAGAAGGGACAGGATGTTCCATTTCCTGGACAAGTTGATCAACGTCGCTCTTCCGCGAGTTAGAGACTTCAGAGGAATTAATCCCAAAGGGTTCGACGGTCGCGGCAATTTCTCAATGGGTATCAAGGAACAGATAATTTTTCCCGAAATTAATTACGACAAGATTGAAAAAATTCGAGGCATGAACATAACTATGGTTACCTCGGCGAAAAATGACGA
Source organism: Pseudomonadota bacterium (assembly GCA_043803345.1). Taxonomy (GTDB): domain Bacteria; phylum Desulfobacterota; class Desulfomonilia; order Desulfomonilales; family Desulfomonilaceae; genus CAJBEZ01. Next base: position 3,698 of record JAZDKD010000596.1, on the reverse strand, counting down.
GGAAGCCAAAAAACTATTGGAACATCTCGGAATGCCTTTTAGAAAATAGAAAAAGTCTCCTTGCAAGGAGGAAACGTGGCTAAGTTATCTTTGATAGTGAAGGCCGGAAGGCCTCAGAAATTTTCGGTGAGGGCATATAACCGCTGTCAGCTTTGTGGTCGTCCAAGAGCTTATTACAGAAAGTTTCAGCTCTGTCGTATATGCCTACGGGAACAGTCCCTCAAGGGAACCGTTCCTGGTATGATTAAATCGAGTTGGTAGGGAGACTATCCATATGTGCATGACCGATCCAATTGCCGATATGCTGACACGAATCCGGAACGCTCGACAAGCGAGGAAGGATCAAGTGACCATCCCTGCGTCCAACCTTAAAATCGGTGTTGTCCAGATTTTGAAAGAGGAAGGCTACATAAAGAAGTACAAGGTCATACGATCAGCCAAGAATAAACAGGGTGTACTGAAATTGACCTTAAGGTTTGATGATGAAACCCAGTGTACCATAGAGGGTTTAGCCAGAACGTCGACACCCGGTAGAAGGGTTTATGTAGGGAAGAGTCACAACCTGAAGAGTCACGGAGGCGTTGGAATTCTCATTTTGACTACTTCTCAGGGCGTGATGACTGACAAAGAAGCGCAACGCAGGGGAATTGGCGGCGAAGTGCTCTGCAGCGTCTGGTAGCCCGTTTGTTCAATAGGAGCGTAAGTTATGTCTAGAATAGGCAAGGCCCCGATACCAATTCCGAACAATGTCAAGGTTGGTTTTGACACTTCTATTGTCAGTGTCGAAGGACCGAAAGGGTCTTTGAAACTGGACCTTTTAAATCTAGTCGGTTTGGAAGTCGAGGAATCCGTGATTCAGGTTAGGGCGCTCGGAGGGGACCGAAAATCTAGAGCCATGCATGGATTGTTTCGCAGTCTGATAAACAATATGGTGACCGGAGTGACAACCGGATTTACTAAATCACTTGAAATAGTCGGAGTTGGCTACAAAGCTGAGGCAAATAAACAAAATCTCACACTTAATGTCGGATATTCCAATCCCGTGATAGTTCCGATCCCAGAGGGGTTGGACGTAGAAGTTGAGAAAAATACGGTCGTCCATGTGCGAGGTATTGACAAACAACAAGTTGGAGAGATGGCGGCAAAGATAAGGCGCATACGAAAGCCCGAACCCTACCGTGGCAAGGGGATTCGATATTTGGGCGAGGAAATCCGCCGTAAAGTTGGGAAAGCCGGCTCCAAGTAAAATTTTCCAGAGGTACTTACGAAGTTGAAAAGGATCCGAAATGAGTAGGAATTCGGAAAAAAATGAGGCTAAGAAAAAAAGAATGCGACGCGTTCGGTCCCGGATTGCCGGTAATTCCGAAAGACGTCGTTTGACCGTCTTCCGGTCAAATCGGAACATTTTTGCCCAAATAGTGGATGATGAGGCCGGGGTAACTTTGGTTCAGGCTTCCACTCTGGACAAAGGGTTCAGACGAAAAGCTGGACAACCTTTCAATAAGGATCTTGCCAGGGAGGTTGGAAAACGGATCGCTTCTAGAGCGTTGGAGTTGAACATTGGTAAGGTCGTATTCGATCGCGGAGCTTACCTTTATCATGGCAAGGTCAAGGCGCTAGCAGATGGCGCCAGAGAAACTGGATTAGAGTTCTAATTTTGGTTGAAGGAGGAATCGCCCGTTGCTGAGTAGATCAGAGATGTCTACCGAAGGCGAACTTAAGGACCGAGTGGTTCATTTAAGTCGCGTCGCCAAAGTCGTTAAAGGCGGAAGAAGATTTTCTTTTAGCGCTGTTGTCGTCGTTGGCGATGGTCAGGGCCGCGTAGGGTTCGGCTTGGGCAAAGCGAATGAAGTTCCCGAGGCTATTCGCAAAGGCGTTGAGCGAGCCAAAGCGTATTTGATTGACGTGCCAATAGTTAACGGCACCGTGCCTCACGAAATTACTGGGGAATATGGAGCGGCCAAAGTCTTGCTTAAACCCGCAGGCTCCGGCACCGGTGTTATAGCCGGAGGCGCTGTAAGGGCGGTCATGGAGGCTGTGGGAATTCGTGATATATTGACCAAGTGTATTGGAACCAATAATCCCCATAATGTTGTCAAGGCGACCTTTGAAGGCTTGAAAGGCCTTAGAACTCCTCTTCAAATAGCGAAGAGGCTTGGCAAGGGTCAACCGGATGACGAAAACGACCAGGGAGAGGAGAACTTGAGCAATGCTTAGAGTGACCCTCAAGAAGAGTAAAATCAAGGCTACAAAGAGCCAAAAAGAGTCGATACGAGGATTGGGATTGACCAGGATCAATTCATTTAAAATTCTGGAAGACACTCCTGCAATCCGAGGTATGGCCAACAAGGTGGCTCACCTTATTCAACTCGAAGAAATCGATCAGTAGCCAAATATGAGGCCAGAACGGAGCTGCTTATGAATTTGTCAAATTTGGAACGACCCGTAAAAGCAGGGAAGCGTAAACGCTTGGGGCGAGGTGAGTCTTCCGGTCTGGGCAAGACTTGCGGCAAAGGTCATAAAGGCCAGAAGTCGCGATCGGGCGGTAAGGTTAGCCGAGGCTTTGAAGGTGGACAAATGCCATTACAGAGGCGTTTGCCCAAAAAGGGTTTCACCAATATCTTTAGAACGGAATTCAATGTCGTTTCCTTGGAAACCATAGCCAAGCTCAATCCCTCGGAACCGATTACCGGCGAGTTGTTGCGAGAAAGAAATATTGTAAAGCGGACAGGCCCGGTGAAACTTCTGTCAGATGGCGAAGTGTCGACCGCATACACGATACGACTCGACGCCGTTAGTGAAAAAGCTCGAACAAAGATTCAAGCCGCTGGCGGCACTGTTGAGTAGTAATATGAATCGGGCGGTTGTCTGTCCTGACCTATTTTCAATCGATGTGATGCGGTGTTTTGTAGGAGACCTGTTTTGATAGGTTCCATTGCTAATATAGCCAAGATTCCCGAGTTGAAGCGTAGAGTTATATTTACGCTCCTTATGCTTCTTGTGTATCGATTGGGTGTTCATGTTCCGACTCCCGGAATTAACACGGCAGCCTTGAAAGAGTTTTTTGGGCGCTACCAACAGACCCTGTTTGGCGTGATCGACATGTTTACCGGTGGGGCGCTTGAAAACTTTTCGGTGTTCTCTTTAGGCATCATGCCATATATTAGCGCATCAATTATCTTGCAACTCTTGACTGTGGTTGTGCCACACCTGGAACGGCTTTCCAAGGAAGGTGAGGCTGGTCGAAAGAAAATTACCCAATATACTCGATATGGGACGGTCGTGCTGTCACTTATCCAGAGCATGGGCATCAGTATAGGGCTGGCTGGAAGCGAGAATCTTGTTTATATGCCTAAAATGGCCTTTGTGCTTCTATCCATGGTTACGCTGACAGCCGGAACAGCCTTCATTATGTGGATTGGCGAACAAATCACAGAACGAGGAATTGGTAACGGGATCTCACTTATAATATTTGCCGGAATCGTAGCGAGAATGCCATCGGCTCTGGGAAGCACCATTCAGCTAGTTCAGACCGGTGATTTAGGGTTCCTCATATTGCTATTGTTGATAGCGATTATGATCACAGTCATAGCTGTAATTGTATTTGTGGAACGAGGCCAGAGGCGTATTCCGGTGCAGTCCGCCAAAAGGGTAGTTGGCCGGCGCATTTATGGAGGTCAGAGCACACATCTTCCTTT
>JAZDKD010000595.1:0-2685 GCA_043803345.1 Pseudomonadota bacterium | reverse complement strand
CTAATCCATGATTACGGTGATATCGAGCATGAATTGATTTGGAGTGTTGCAGCAAATCATATCCCTGATCTGATCGATAAGTTGGAACCCCTGATAGAGACTTCAGGAAGTGGTTCTAATGAAAACCTATACAATAAATAGACTGCAAGCATTCGTTTTAAGAACGATAAGAAAAGAAACATCCCTTTTTAGGTTGTGAATAGGCAAGGAGACCTTCGGATGCGAATGCCTTGTAACAACACCAAAAAGGGATACGAGGGAGGGGAAGCGTATTCCCGCTGCCTGACACCAATTTCTTACTTGACACACCCCAATATATCGTAGTAAATATTTCAATGCATACAGCATAAAGGGTATATCCTTCCAGAAAGAGTATACCCGAAAAAATTTTGAGTGCCCTGATCTTACTGATTCGTATTGTTTTCAGAATCATTTCTAACAAGAATCGAACTCTTTCTATCAGATGAAACGAATATGCGTGCCCTGCTCGATACCAATATCCTGATACACCGCGAGGCCCCCGTCCCGGTCCACCAGAACATCGGCCTTGTCTTCAACTGGCTGGATCGCCTGGGCTATGAGAAATGTGTTCATCCCGTGAGCATAGGTGAGATCGAAAGACACGAGGATGAGCGAGTCCGTCGCTCTTTCAAGACAAAGCTCAAATCCTACCGGCTAATTAAGGCTCCGGCCCCGTTCGCCCCTAAGGTTAAAGCGCTAAGTGAACAACTGGACTCTACTGAAAACGATCTAAATGACACCACAATGGTTAATGAGCTGTTTACAGATCGTGTTGATCTTCTGATTACCGAAGATCGGAACGTCGCTCGCAAAGCAGAACGACTCGACATTGGGGATAGAGTCTTCACTATTGATGGATTCCTTGAAAAGGTCACAGCTGAGAATCCCGAATTGATCGATTACAGGGTTCTGTCGGTTAAAAAGACTCTGTTTGACGAAGTCAATGTCAACGACCCGTTCTTTGACAGCCTCCGAATTGATTACCCCGGTTTCAATAGGTGGTTTAATCGCAAAAGTGAGGAGCCGGCATATATCTGTGTGGAAGGGGAGAAGCTGGTCGGCTTCCTGTACCTCAAGGTGGAGGATAGGCGGGAGCCATACCACGATATCGCGCCCATCTTTCGGCCTAAAAAACGACTCAAGATTGGCACATTTAAGGTTGACCTCAATGGATTTAAAATAGGTGAGCGTTTCCTGAAGATAATCTTTGATAATGCCATTAAACAGCGCGTTGAAGAAATCTACGTCACCATTTTCCCCCACCTCATTGAAGAAGAACGCCTAATCAATCTTCTAGAGGATTTCGGCTTCAACTACCATGGCGAAAAGCGAAACAGTTATGGAACTGAGCGGGTTTACGTCAGGGACATGAGCCCGCGCTTTAACAGTGTAGATCCAAAACTCACGTTCCCTTTCATCAGCAAGTCGACAAGATTTTTTCTGGTTTCTATATATCCAGAATACCATACAGAACTCCTGCCGGATTCAATTTTAAGAACAGAATCCCCGAGCGAATTCATCGAGCAAGAACCTCATCGAAATGCAATTCAAAAGGTGTATGTTTCTCGTTCTTATTTTCGCGACCTCCACACAGGCGATGTCATCGTTTTTTACAGAACCGGGGGGTATCACAGGTCTGTTGTGACAACGCTGGGCATAATCGAAGGCGTGCACCTCAACATCCGAGACGAGGACCATTTTATTAGACTCTGTCGTAAGAGGAGTGTCTTTTCTGACGACGGGCTTCGGGCACAATGGAGACGTAGTCCATCAAACCGACCATTCATAGTTGATTTTCTGTATGCCTATTCTTTCCCACAAAGACCTAATATGGCTAGTCTTATCCAGCACGGGGTTATTCGGGATGTCAACTTAGCACCCCGAGGCTTTGAAAGGATTTCGATTGAACAACTCGAATCTATACTTAGGCTCTCCAACTCCGATACGCGCCTTATTGTCGATTAAGCCGAGGTTCGCTTACGCAATACTCAGGGGCGAAAAGAAGTACGAGTTTAGGCGCAGCATCTTTACCCGTCAAGTTGATGTAGTGCTTTTGTACGCTACCGCGCCAGTTGGGCAAGTTGTGGCTGAATTCGACGTATGCTCCGTTATTAGTCAACCACTGCAGACCCTGTGGAATCGGACAAAACAGTTTGCGGGCATTGGAGAGGACTTCTTCTTTCAGTACTTTCAGGGCAGAGAGTATGGTCACGCTATCGAGATCGGCGAGGTGCGACCTTACAAGACACCCTTTTGCCCGATTGAACGCCTTGGCATACGGCCCCCACAGTCGTTTGTCTATATCGATTTTGACTTTACCATCCAGACGGATGCCAGTTTGGTTCCAATGGCCTGCTAAACCCCGTCCCCCTTTTCTCTTTCCTAATGCTAATGAATTGGCCAATCTCATAAGTTGTGTCCGGCCTTAGATGAAGCTTTGTTTATCTGTTGCCAAAGCATGAGTTCATCAAAAAGTATATCGCGGGCAACCAGATCGGTTAGATTCCCTCTTAGCCAGCGTTTGGTCCTGATTTCTTGTCTCCTGTTGCTCAAGTATTTTTTTTATGAATGTCTCACTACAGAGAACTTTGGCTGGACTTGTCAAGAGATTTAATTTATTTAACTACGTCTCCATTCTCCGCGGAAGATTTCACCGAGGAAATC
>JAZDKD010000594.1:0-3530 GCA_043803345.1 Pseudomonadota bacterium | reverse complement strand
TATTTGCGTTCGGCCATAACATGCCGAACAATCCTTGACTGGCTGTACATTGTGAATTTCCTCCTTGCCGTCGGGCAGTATCCACACGGCCCCAGGCTCTTTCATTTGAGTTGTTGGTTTTGCCGGTTGGTTACCGGCGGTTTTTATTTATCCGTCATCCTTATCCAGATCCGCCGCTGTATCTGCACTATGGCTCGTTGACTGCGCGCGGCCCAGGGAGGGCGGTATTACTTTCGTTCGGCCTTATAGAGATCCGTCACTGTCATAAACATATCGATCAGTTTGTCTCTCTCGTCTTTCCTGGATAGCGTGTATCCGCATATCTCCAGGAGCTGGTTGATCTTTGGCAATGTGAGCCCGGTCTGATTGCTGCGAAATTTTGTAATGTCAGACGGGGAGCATCCCATCTCTGAGGCCAGGCCCTTGCCGCCTTTTTGGTTAATGGCTTCTTCCAGGAGTTCGTCAAAAAGCATTGTTGAAATCCCATGAAATTTGTTTTGTTTGTGGTTTCGATGCTGAAACTCTATGATACCTGTGAATAGAAGGGGTCATGCTGCCTTGCTTTCACCCATAAGGGCCGATTTGATTTTGTCGGGGTTGAACATCCAATCTGAGGCGGTGAAATTGTAGCCGAGGGCAAGGCTGGCCTGAGCGAGACGGATACAACGCTTTCTTCCGGGACATACAGGATCTTTGGCGCTCAGGTAGGCACTTATGAATTTCGCCTTGATTCCGGACTGTTTTTCGAACTTTGGAAGTATGTTTTTGGGTATTCGTTTCATAGAAGCTCCTTTTTGAAAAAATTTTCCTGTTTTTTTATGGAAAAGTCAATAAAAATTTCCTGTTTTTTTTAGGATTGATTTAATTTATCCTGTAATTTATAGGAATATTCATGAAAACTGCTGAATATTTTAGAAAAGCTATTCTGCACTACTTGAGTGACCAAAAGTGGGGCGGACAAACGAAACTTGCCAACGATTCCGGGATTGAAGTCAAACATCTCAATGATTTCTTATCGGGTCGGAGATCCATGAAAGAGTCGTTCCGGTTAAAAATCACAGATGCACTGAAATGTGACTATCTTGACTTTTTGAGACTTGGAAAGGCCTTACTCGAAGGCAACCATAATGAAAACATAACTCAAACGGACCGCCCCCTAATAGTCCAGACCGTAACCGAATCCCAAAGGGACTACATTGACACAGAGCATTTCCAGGCCATCCCCCTGTATGGCTCCGGGAGATTAGCCGCCTGGAGCAATGGTTCCGCCTTTGACATCTATGAAGAACCAGAGAGCCATGTGCTGGTATATACGCCTGAACTGAGGGGGCGGTCTAAACATAAGCTTGTTGCAGCCAAAGTCGGCGGCGACTCCATGGCCCCGCTGATCCCGGAAGGATCCATCGTGGTAATCGATATTAGTGACCGGGAATTCTTGGATAGGAGGATCTACGTCTGCAACTGGGAAGACGGGGGAGTTGATAACGCTGTCGTTAAGAGGGTCCGGAAGATGGATCAGAACGGATTTTTAGTTTTGCTGTCAGAAAATCCGGAATATTTGCCAGTAGTGACTGATAAGGACTGGGACCGTCTCTGTGTCGGGAGAGTAGTTTGGATGTGGCGGGATATGCTGGAGGGGTGATAACATAATAACTTGTTAGGCTGACGCCATCGACGAGTAGTGGCTATACGCTTATCAATATAGGAGAGTGAAATGCGAACAGACCTTGATGTGCTTGAGGATGCAGAGTTTTGGGAAAACGACGTCAATGAGCAACCGCCAACTGACATATTCGCATTCAATGAACTTCGATCATGCGCAGACCTATTTCGAATGCATGAACAAAAGATACTAGACATACAACCGGAGTTTCAACGCGATTTTGTTTGGAAAGGTCCTGACCAAACACGGTTTATTGATTCTCTTATCAAACAGCTACCCATTCCAAGCCTCTGCTTTAGTTATGATGCAAAGCAGCAAAAATGGTTGGTGATAGACGGACTTCAGCGCATATCGACAATTATTCGCTTTTTAAGTGGTGCAGACTGGAAACTTTCCAAGCTTGACGACATTGAGCCTCGGATCGCCGGCATCTCAGCTGCTGCAATTAAGAACAACACGGAGCTCTTTGAGTTCTATACCAGGGTTGAGAACTCAACTATTCCAATTACGGTCTTGCGATGCGACTATTCGAACAATCGACACCTCTCGTACTTATTTACTGTTTTTCATCGCCTAAATTCAACTGGCTTAAAGCTTAATAACCAAGAGATTAGAAATTGTATTTTTTCCGGCATGTTCAATCGTTTATTACGTGAACTTGACGAGGATTCGAATTGGCGTAAGTTGAACAAGATGAAAAAAGGAGAATCGTACAGAATGCAGAAGCAAGAACTTATTCTTCGCTTCTTTGCATTTCAGGAGGAATTGGAACACTACACGGGTAGCTTAGCAAGTTTCTTGAATTCTTTCATGGAGAAAAACAGATTCGTCTCCGAAGTGACATTGGCCAGCTACAGAAAGAAGTTCCAGGAGATGTCGAAACTTTTGCATGAAGGGCTCCAGAGCCTGGGACACAAGGGAAAGATATCAATCACTCTCCAGGATTCACTTTGCTATGGAATTGGAAAGAACATCAAAATTATTGGAAATCTCACAGTACAACAAATAGCCGCCAAGATCTCGACCGTAATCGGCGATCCTTTGTTCTCGGAGGCATCACTAGCTGAAGGTCTTGCAAAAAAGCACCGTCTAATTGACCGCATGAAGCGAGCCGAACACTTGATGAGGTAAAGATGCTACCAATTGCTGATATACAACAAAGGTTACAAGAAATCGATGCATCGTATCAGAGCGAGACCGATACAATAAAAGCCCTGCTGTGGGCCAAATTGGCTGCGTTAGAGGTCGGTGGCTGGACAGAAGAATGCATCGACAAAATTATCACTGACTTTGTTAACGCCAAAAACCCTCCATCAAAAACGAAAATTCTCGAGAGACTAAAAAAAGTATATGGCTTTCAGTACTCGAAAGAATTCCGCCCAATAGTAGTAGAGGTAGTTGGGTCGGTATTGTTCGACAAAATTGAAACAAATATAAATTTACAGTGTCAGCAACTTGAGTCAGCTCTCGCTTCCTTGAAGCAGTCAAGGGATATTTCCGCCCACACGTACACAAAGTCTGATTCTGCAATAGATGCTCCTAGCAAGATGATTGACCTTCTGACTAAGATTTCTGCAGGACTCTCAGCGTTCAATACTGAACTGTATCAGCTTCAGATTTAGACTAAACATAGTATTAGAAAAACAGAGGACACTTTATTCATTTCCAACAATAAAATGCACCAGCCAATTTTCGTTTGGTTTTAAATTTTAGCGGTTTAAATTTTGTATTCCTTCACGGGGTATAGTAAGTAATTGTAGCTCAGATCCAGGACAGATCAGGCTCTTGTTCTTTGAAATATGAATCCAGCAGATCAGCCATCAGTGGAAACGAGTCCAAGGATCGCCGTGAGCATGTTTGTTTGAAC
>JAZDKD010000593.1:0-9724 GCA_043803345.1 Pseudomonadota bacterium | reverse complement strand
GAATTCACCGGACACCGGGAAGAAAGCTTCGGGAGCCTCTCCTGGTTTAAGGAACTGTCTGTATGCTTTTCCGTCCGCCACTATCTCTATCCACTCAATGAAGTGTTTGTCTTCCATGGGATGAGCCACACTGCCCACTTTTACCTTTAGGCCACCATCGACAAGCTCTTTCACAGGAACATGTTTCTCTTTTGCGGCATCCACGGTATTTTCTTTGAAGTTTTTCATAGGCTGGCCGCAACAAACTAGCTCGCCCTGGCCGGTATGAATCATTTCCACTATGTTTCCACAAACTTCACATTTGTAAATTTCCAGCAATCCTGTCATTTTTGAAAATCCTCCATTTTCGTTGTGTCTCAAACGTCAGCATTTTTTGAATCATTTGATAAAGCTAAATTTATCTTAGAATAGAAATGGTTGCAAACTAACTCACCAGTTTTCACAAAGTATCTCAAAATATGATTGTGGGTGAGCACAGGCCGGACAGGATTCGGGGGCTTCAATTCCTTCATGCAGGTAGCCACAATTCAGACAACGCCATACCACGGGCTTGTCTTTTTTGAAAACCTTTCCAGACTGAATGTTTTTTAGAAGATCAAGGTATCGCTTTTCATGCTGTTTTTCGGCAATACTTACAGCTTCCCAAATACGCGCCGCCGCTTCAAATCCTTCGGATCTGGCGACTTTTGCAAATCCCGGATAGAGTTCAGCCCATTCGAAATGTTCACCTGCGGCCGCCTCTTTGAGATTTTCCGCCGTGCCTGCAATGATTCCGGCGGGAAACGCCGCCTGAATTAGGACTTCGCCTCCCTCGAGTTGTTTGAAAAATCGTTTGGCGTGCTCTTTTTCCTGATTGGCCGTCTCCTCAAAAATTTGGGCAATTTGAATCAAACCTTCTTTACGGGCTTTAGACGAGAAATATGTGTATCTGTTTCTAGCCTGAGATTCCCCAGCGAAAGACCCCAGTAAATTTTTCTCTGTCTCTGAACCTTTAATTGATGCCATTTAATAAATCCTCCTGATGATTTGCCATACGATTTACATCGCACGGATTAAAACTATTCCATTACCTGTAATATCGCTAACAATGCTGGAATTTTTCTTCTTGTTCCGAAGATCTAGTCAGAAAACAAATAGAAAAGACCCAATTTGATACTATTTCTTATTTTTTAATTATCTCTATCGTTGCCCCGATCCATTGATTGACTTCGGCATTCGGGACAAATTCCCTCGAATTCAAGGTGATGCGAAATTATTTCATAATTGCCGGAAAGAGCCGCCGATTTGTTTAATGAATTCAAAAAGGGTAAATCCAGATCGTCCACCCTTCCACATTTTACGCAACGTACATGATAGTGTTCACCCAACATCCCGTCAAAACGCTTCTGGGCTCCAGCTGTGTCGAGCTTTTGAATCACCCCTGTTTCGGCAAGTAGCTCAAGATTCCTGTATACTGTCCCAAGGCTGATCTTCGGAATGCGTAGTCGTACTATTTCATAAAGTTCATTAGCTGTTGGATGAGTTTTCAACTTTAACAACTCTTCCAATATCGCTCTACGTTGAGATGTGTCTCTGAGGTTTGCCATGCTATGCCTCGCGACTTCAATTAATAGTAACTATTATCAAGATAAGTAGCATAAGGTCATTAGTCAAGCCACAATTCACCTCAAAAAGTGGAACCCGATTAAAATTTTTCACAGAATTCCTCACAAGTCCCTGGTCCGCCTATTAAAGAATTGTTTTCCCCGATCATTGTTCAAACAGGTCCATAAAACAAAATCTTGAAGAATCAAACAATCCTTGATCCGTGATTTTTATCTCGGGGATAGGAGTCAAGGCCATAAAAGACAAAGTGGCGAATGGCGCTTCCAGACGACACCCCAATTCTCGAGTGGCTGCGCCAAGATTGTCAAGATCTCCGCTGACTTCGGTTATGGGTCTGTCAGACATTAATCCGGCTATCTCGAGAGTCAGTGACGCGCTCACCACTCCATCACACACAACCGCCAGGCCACCACCCATATCAGCCACTGTTTTTGCCGCTGCCAGCATATCGGAATCAGCAGCTCCTACCACAACAATGTTGTGGGAATCATGAGCCACAGATGAGGCGATTGCCCCTCGCTTTAAACCGAATCCCTTTATGAAACCAGTGGCATGAGCGCCGGAACCGTGATGTCTTTCAATCACTGATATTTTCAGCAGGTCACGGTCAACGTCAGCGGTTGTCAATCCATCGGCGATTCGAGCCTTTTCTATTATTCTCTTCGTAATTATTTGTCCGGGAATTACTTCAATTACGTTTATCGAATTGCCTTTGGCCGGTATTCTAAAATCCGCTATTTTTCCCCAAGGGACATTAAAACTCGGGGGAAGCTTGGTCGTGGCCTGACGTCTCCATGGAGATGTTGAGTTTCCATGTTCAAACACTTTTTTCCCAGAGCAGTACACCTCATTGATTCCAAAGTTATCCAGATCATTGAGGACAACCAGATCTGCTCTGTAACCGGGCAAAATGGCTCCAACATCTCGGAGGTGAAAATAGCTGGCAGGGTTTATTGTAACCAACTGGATGGCTGTGATGGGGTCCAAGCCTTTGCTTCTAACTCTTTTCAGCAAATAATTCAGGTGCCCTTTTTCCAGAATGTCGTCAGGATGTAAATCGTCGGATACGAGCATCATATTTCTGGAATTATGTTCATTCAGTAAAGGAATCAATGAATCGAGGTTTTTAGCGGCCGAACCCTCTCTAATCATAATTCTCATGCCGGAGTCCAATTTTTCCGCAGCTTCCTCTAACGAGCAACACTCATGGTCAGAGCCTATTCCCGCATTCACATAGGCCATAAGGTCCTTTCCCGTAAGCCCTGGGGCATGCCCATCAAGCGCCTTATGTTTGAACACTTCGATTTTATCAAGAATGCCGGGATCCATAAAAAGGACCCCCGGAAAGTTCATCATCTCAGCTAATCCAAGGATCCTAGGATTATCCTTGAATGGGACCATGTCCTCCGAGTTGAGAACAGCGCCTGACGTTTCAAAAGGCGTTGCAGGCACACAAGAAGGAAACATCACGTAAACTCTCAACGGAAGATCAGCGCTGGAATCAAGAATATATTGTATACCTCTCACGCCATAAACATTCGCTATCTCATGGGGATCGTTAATTACGCAGGTTGTTCCCAGAGGAACCAGGTTTCGAGCTAATTCCGGAATACTCAGCATGCTTGATTCAAGATGGATATGACCGTCAATAAAACCGGGGCAAACGAAGGCTCCTTTCAAGTCAACGACCTTTCGCGCCTCATATGAGCCAAAGCCTATTATTCTGTCTTCATGGACGGCAATTGAATTCGGTTCGATTTTCCCGGAGAAAACATTGACAATCCTACCATTGGTAAGCAGTAAATCCACTGGTTGATTTCCAAGAGCCAAACCGATCTTTTCCTTTAGGTCCATCATGTCTCCCCTTTTTGTAAAACCACCAATTTGGGGTTGTGCTGTGAAATTGGCTCAAACCAGGGCTCCTTCAAGAGCGTGCCGGCATGAGCAATCTTCAAAATTTATCTCCGGCGTTGCCGCTAAGAAGATTTTTTTAACATTGTCAACATTTTTTCTCATTGTTGAGGCTATCATTTCCCATGTTACAGGTTCATCAGAATGACGCCAACAATCGTAATCGGTGCTCATTGCCACCACTGAGTAGCATATGCCCGCTTCCCTGGCCAAGATTACTTCGGGTACAGTTGACATGTTGATTATATCGGCTCCCAACATACGAAACATGACGCTTTCGGCCCTTGTGGAAAAACGAGGCCCCTCGATAGTAACAACCACTCCCTTGGGATGAAAACCTATTCCCTGTTTGACCGCAGCGTTGACCAGGCATTGCCTAAGATTTCCGCAAAAGGGATCGGCCATTGACACATGCGCCACTTGGTCCCCTTCATGGAAAGTGCTTTTGCGATTTTTCGTCCAATCAATAAATTGATCTGGAAATACCAAATGGCCGGGTTCAATTTCTTCACGCAACGATCCACATGCTGTTGTCGCTATGATGTGTGTTACCCCTAATTCTTTTAAAGCCCAGATATTAGCTCTGTAGTTTACTTGCGCAGGCGCTATTCGGTGCCCTTTTCCATGACGATTCATCAGAACGACGCTAATGGAACCCAGTTTTCCGATTACCGGGTCCGCTGAGAGGCGCCCAAACGGTGTTCCCATTTTTACGGATTTGACTGAGGTTAAAAAATCAGGTTCATCAAAACCTGATCCTCCTATAATTCCTATACTTATCAAATTCGTCTCCTTGGTATTCGCGCTTGTCAGCGGTTATTTCAAAGCAGTCGGCATTTATAGACGTGTCTCTTTTTCTTTATCTAAAAAGATTATGGCTTTTCAGCACTTATGGATTGACATTACAATATGTTATGCAATAGATTTTGAATTGTAAATGAATTTCACATCTAACGATCAATTTGGGAGGACAAACTCAACTGCACTCCTTCAAGTTAAATATAATAATTTTATTATTTGTTATTGTTGGATTTTTTTGCTGTTCATCGTCTTCGTTAAATGCTGAAAATGAGATTGATGGAGTTTGTTCTTTTCTCGGGGTCAAGAAAATGGATCGGGTTGGAAAATCAAAACCTCAGCCCGACGGCGTCTCTGACGCGGTTTTTTCCATCTCTTTCGGCACACCCTTAGCTGACAAGAAGATAGAGGAAATAGAAATCAAGGCGTCAAACCCTCCCAAGTTTTGGACATCCAGTCATGGGTCAACCAATTCGGATTTTCTGGGGGTTGCGTTAGCCAAGAACCCTTCTGATATTTTGAACAAAACAGAAGGCGAATTAAAGTCAAGGGACTTAAACGACCAGAATCTTCTTCTATTTGTAACTGATGACAGTCTTTTCACCAAAGGGAGCCGTGGCTACAAGATCAGAGTGGTCTTTACCGACGGAACAGTATTCTCAAGCCAGGTTAAAGACAATTCTACCGAGACTACTCCCCAGGCAACCTCAAGCCCAGGGGCCTATCCAGTTAGAATGTCCTCATTCTTAAAGGGCATTTCAAATTATGACGCGGTTGGTCTGGACAAGAAAATCGAAGGAGACAATAAACCGGATGCCCTGTTTGTTTTGACACTGGAGACTAAGGACAGGGAAATTACGGCCATAGAGATCAGAAATGTGGATGGCGAAACAGGCTCATGGGACACTGTCCCAGGTAGTCGGAATCCTCCTATAGGCGTTGCGCTGAGATCAGACCCCACTAAATTGATTAATGAGCTCGACGGGTCCGTTAAAATAAGGGCCAAAGACAAAATTGACCTCAATCTGTACGTTGCCGATCAAGGAGTTGTAGAAAAAGCCAAAACAGACTTCAGGATAAATGTGGCTTTTTCGGATGGACAAATTTACTGGACTCGAGTTGAAAAGGCTTCTAATTCAGAGAAGGGCCTCCAGGAATCTTCAGTTTCTGAAACCATCAAGAATCAGGTCAATTTCCTTGGCGAGTGGCTGGGATTTTTCCCTACCGACGCTGTTGGCCCACATCCTGAGATAAAGCCGGATGGAAAACCGGATGCTGTTTTCGGACTGGATATAGATGTCAATCCAAAAAACACCATCACCGGTATTGAAATTAACAGCGTCTCCGGTGTCGCAAGAAAATGGGGCACTTCCGGCACATCACCCGGAGCCTGGGGTCTGGCTGTAGCCTATCAGAGGGCTCCAACCGCGCTTCTCAACAAACCTGACGGATCCATATCTATTCCGATAGACGGAAGAACACAATTCTACATTTATGCTTCTGATCCTGGCGATTTAGCTCAAACAAACCAGGAACTTAGAATCATAGTTCGTCTAGGTGATGGGACTTATTATCAGCAAATGGTTAGAAAAGCCCTTGCAACCACCTCTACTGTGGCTCCCGAGACCGAGTCGCGTCCGAAAGCCAAGGGGTTGATAAACTGCGAGTTTAGAGGATTTATAGCCGATCTGGTGAATACTTCCACAAACCCGGGCAAAGACGGATATCTTGATGGAACTTTTATCGTTAAACTTCAGGTGGAAGACAAGAAACTTCTCAGGATCGATCTTACAGGACCAGATGGATCAGTCCAATGGTCGAGCGATCCCAAGGCTCCTGTGATGTTTTTGGGGGTCGCCTTGTACCCGAAAATTTATCAGCTCATAAATGTTAAAAGCGGCCCTTTAAATGTTTCAGTGACAGGGAGAAGGACCATATACCTTTACGCGGCGGACAATGGCCTATTGTCCGATCCGAAATCTAGATTGACTGTGACGGCCGTTTTTAGTGACAAGACCTCATTATCGACTGAAGTCGTAAAGTGATTTCCCCAGAACATTTTCCATCCGGAGTTGCTTGAAGACCGCCTTGACATGCGAACGGCCGTTAGCTATTGTCACATCTATCTTATTTGCTAGTTAAAGATTGTTATCTATTGTTGATTTAGTCTTTCATAACGCCGGCTGTTCTCATCCTTTTTTTGTTCATTCTGGAAAACTTGGGGTTTGAGAATGGCCGTTGGTGGGATTGGAGGTCATGGTGATTGTCGCCAAGCCGAAACCATTTCAAGAAGTGGTTGGAATGTTGACAGATTTTTCTAAGGTTTTGGTTGCGGGCTGTGGAACCTGTGTGGCCGTCTGTCTTGCTGGCGGAGAAAAAGAAGCTGGATTGATGGCTACGCAACTGGGGCTTGCTTTTAGAGATCGTGATTTTGTAGCGTCGGCGGTCACTGTCGAGCGTCAATGCGACCGAGAATTTTTGGCTCTGTTGAGAGATCACGTTGTTCAAGCGGACGCTGTATTGTCTCTTGCCTGCGGAGCAGGTATTCAATTTCTCGCGGAAATGTACCCTGAAAAGCCTGTTTTCCCCGGGGTCGACACAAGTTTCATCGGAGTTAATGAAGGCGCAGGAGTTTGGAGCGAGCGATGCAGGGCTTGCAACCAATGCTACCTCGCGTTGACCGGGGGTATTTGCCCTGTCACAATGTGTGCCAAGGGACTCCTGAATGGGCCCTGTGGCGGCCCATCCAACGGAAAATGCGAGACAAGCCCCGATCGTGATTGCGCTTGGGTTCAAATAATTGAACGACTTAAGAGTCAATCACGTCTTGATATTCTTTCAAAGATTACACCTCCCCGAAATTATAGTCTTGACGAAAACCCAGCCAAACTTGTTCGGGAAGATTATCAAAAAAGATTTTCAGGCTGATCGTCATTTGGAATCAGGAGAGTTAATGAATCTATCGGATAGTATTCTAAATAGAAAGAGTGTTAGAGCTTTTCTTCCGGACCCTGTTTCACGCGCTACGGTTGCCGAGATAGTTGAGCTGGCTCGGTGGTCCCCTTCTTGGGGTAACACTCAACCCTGGGAAATAATAGTAGCTGACGGTGAAAAGACCAAGCGACTCGGAGAAGCTTTTGAGGCGGAAGGCAAAAAGAAAACAGCGCCAAGGCCTGACATAAATATGCCTCAGGAGTTTTCAGGAGTGTATAGGGACCGCTACATGAATCTCGGAAGGAATCTCCTTGACTCCATGGGCATAGAGCGTGATGACAAAGAGGCCCGTCTGAATCATTACCTGAACATGTACACCTTCTTTGGGGCGCCAACAGTAATATACCTGGCAATCGATGATGCGCTCAATGTTCCTTATGCATGCCTTGACATTGGGTCCGTCGGTGTCACAATTTGTTACGCAGCCATGGAATATGGCTTGGGACCAATATTTTTGGCGGCCTCAGTCCATTTTCCGGATATTGCTAGAGATATTCTGGATATCCCGCAGAACAAGAAACTGGTCATAGGGTTAGCCATGGGCTACCCTGACAAGAGTAGGCCAGCAGCCATTTTTCGAAGTAATCGGGCTTCAACGGATGAGATTTGTCGGTTTGTTTGACCAGTTGTTTGTTGGGCTCCATTTGTCTCTTGATTTTTAATTGACGGAATTAATTAAAAAGGATTAGAAGTTCTAAAAGGATATTTCCTTTTGATCTATTGATAATCGGAAATCAGATTTACAAGCGGCGCTGAGTTGTCTATGGGGGAATGTTGATGTTTCGAAATTTTAGCGCCGTGAAGGATTCGAGAGCGCAAATGACGCAATGAGACGGCGTGATTTTATCAAATCGATAGGATTGGCAGGGGCTATTTCATTTCTTCCCCGTGGGACGTCAACAGCGTCAGCGAAGAGGCAAGGTTTTAGTTCGTCATCTCATCCTAATGATACACAAGCCAATCCCGTTTCACCCTTTTCGTTATGTTGCGACTCTTCCGATGGCTTTTTGGTTACAGACCCGTCACTTTACCGAGTTTTCAGACTCGCCGCTGATTTGAAAGTCTCAAATTCATTCGGTAAGCCAGGATCAGCGCCATCCAGTTTCAATTAT
This sequence comes from Pseudomonadota bacterium, assembly GCA_043803345.1. Classification (GTDB taxonomy): domain Bacteria; phylum Desulfobacterota; class Desulfomonilia; order Desulfomonilales; family Desulfomonilaceae; genus CAJBEZ01. Next base: position 1,304 of record JAZDKD010000593.1, on the reverse strand, counting down.
CCCAAAGGTATTGCGATTGATGAGAACTCCAACATTTATGTTGCGGATTCGAACAATTGCAGGATTCAAATCTTCGAACAATCAGGAAATCTTATCAGAACGGTAGGCGGGGTGGGATCCATAGGAGGGCTATTCGCTGCGCCTCAAGGTCTATGCCTCAATTCCCCGGATAGAATGCTGGTAGCTGACACAAGAAACCACAGGGTACAGGTTTTTCATTCATTTGAATTGGCGGCCGTTATTGGCGAATTGGGCGACGCTGAGAATCAATTCCGTTTGCCTACAGCAGTTCAGGTTTCTCCAGATGGAGAAATACTGGTACTAGACAGTAAACACGGACAGGTAAAATTTTTTGACAAAGAAGGAAACTTCAAGAGGAGTTTTTCCCGTGAGGGAACTGAGGCTGGTATGCTCAACGCGCCCCAGGGTATGTTTCTCGACTCTGATGGCGCAATTCTAATAGCTGACACAGGTAACCATAGAGTCCAGAAATTTGATTTTCAAGGAAAACTCCTGAATTTATGGGAAGTTGACGCCTCTGGGGCGCCTATTTTCCTGACCCCAACAGGTGTTGTTGGTAAAATGGGTTCATATTATGTCGCTGATTCCGGTAAAGGCACTGTAATCAAAGTTTCAATATGATGAGTTGTAGGTCATTCGCCCGTGGACATTGAACAGATCACCCTGTTGTTCTTGATTGCAATATTCGCCCTGGCCGAAATTTATAGGGCAAGGAGATCTGTAAGAGGGGTGGTCATATCTCTCGAGGACTCTGGGCCACTCAATTTTCTTGGTGAGGTGAGAACAGTGGTCGTCAGGCTATCTTCCGGAAAGAACGTGGAAGCGAAGATGACATCCTGCACGGCATGTTTAGGTAATATAGAATTAGGATCAGAAGTAAAGATTTATAGGTCATCGGAGGGTTATCAGGTTGACCCAATCTGGGTCCGATCCATTAAGAATTGTGTCAGTCCTGATACATGTGGTCGTGGGTCATGATTTTTTCAGTTCTGACTCTGATTTTGAATCATACAATCAGTAGGATTGGCGGAGACTGTTTTTGGAGTTCCTGGGATTTATAACACTTGGCATTTTTCTTGTTTTAATGTTGCTGACTCTGTTCGGCTATATCAGAACTCCAGTTCAGACGGTTCTGGTCCTTTCCACTGTTCTATGCCTTATCGTGGGAGTTGTTTTCAGGTTTATCGCTTATGGTGGGGATGCGGTGGTCTTACTTCCGAATGAATTCCTTGGCGGAATAATCCTGCATCCCATCACAGCATTGTTAACCGGGTTGTTTTTGG
>JAZDKD010000592.1:0-9370 GCA_043803345.1 Pseudomonadota bacterium | reverse complement strand
GTCTGTTTAGTCATTCCGTTGTTTCAATATCTATTTTTCGTAAAAGGAAAAAATTCCTTTGTGTAACCTTTATCATATCGTTTCAAAGTATAATCAAGTTGCTCTGGAGAGAGTTTGTCATATTTTACAATTTTATTTGTTTGGGAAACCCTGTCGTATCCCTTTAGGGCCCGGTTCCTGTGCGGTTAACTTATTCGACCAAATCGGCCATCGTCTTGGGGAAAGCGCTCCACTGAATCTTGTCCTCCGGATCTCAGTCCACAGGGCTCTCTCATGTCTTCTTGATGGGCTTTTTTTCAAAAAATCGATAGACCATCACATAAAAAAGCGGAGCAAATAAGGTTACCAGAAAGGTGGCTGTGATGACGCCACCCAAAACGCCAGTTCCGATAGCTCTTTGCGCTCCAGCGCCCGCCCCGGACGCAAGAGCTAGCGGTAGGACACCAAATCCGAAGGCGAGGGAGGTCATTACGATCGGGCGAAGTCTTAATCGCGCCCCTTCCAGAGTTGCCTCAATCAATCCCATTCCCTCTTCCACCCGGGCTTTGGCGAATTGAATAATCAAAATGGCATTTTTGGTGGTCAAGCCCAGGGTGGCAAGTAAACCTATCTGAAAATAGACGTCATTGGGCAGTCCCCGAAGTGTCGAAGCGATGATTCCGCCTATTGCTCCAAGGGGCAGGGCCAGCAAGATCGACAACGGGATGGGCCAGCTTTCGTAGAGCGCCGCCAGGCAAAGGAAAATCACAAAAATCGAAAAAGCATAGAGTAGGGGGGCTTGTGAACCGGCCATGCGCTCTTGATAGGACAACCCAGTCCAGTCAAACCCTATTCCTTGGGGTAATTTTGAGACAATTTCCTCCATAGCCCGCATCGCTTCACCTGAACTCCTGCCCGGCGCCGGTTCACCCCAGATGTTCGAAGCAGGAAAAGCGTTGTAGCGCTCCAGTTTGGGAGAACCCGAGGCCCAGTGTCCCGAGGCGATGGAAGAAAACGGCGCCATCTTGCCATCGTTATTGCGCACATATAGTCTTTCCAGATCGCTGGGCATCATGCGGTAAGGAGCGTCCGCCTGAAGATACACCCTTTTGATACGTCCAGCCTGGATAAAGTCGTTTACATAGGCCCCGCCAAAGGCCGCCGCTATGGTTTGATGAATAGAGGTGATCCCCACCCCAAGTGCGCCGGCCTTTTCCCAATCTACATCGATTCTGTATTCAGGGACATCTTCCATTCCGTTGGGCCGCACTGCGACCAATCTCGGATCTTTGGCGGCCATGCCAAGGAGTTGACCGCGTGCAGCCATGAGCGCCTCGTGCCCCAAACCGCCACGGTCCAGCAACTGAAAATCAAACCCTCGGGCATTGCCCAACTCTATTACGGATGGTGGCGCAAATGCGAAAACCATTGCATTGCGGATTTTTGAAAATGATCTCATAGCCCTTCCGACTATCGCGTCCGCTCTAAGGTCCATGCGGTCTCGAACTTTCCAGTCCTTGAGTTTCACAAAACCCATGCCAACATTCTGACCTCTACCGGAAAAGCTGAAACCTGAGATTGTAGTGCAAGATTCAACTGCTTCCTTCTCGTCAACCATAAAGTGATCGTTTACTTTTGCCAGGATTTTTTCGGTCTGCTCCAAAGTGGCGTTTCCCGGAAGCATAGTTTGGACAAACAACACCCCCTGATCTTCATCGGGGAGATAGGACGTTGGCATGCGCATAAATAGGAATCCCAATGCTACGGCTATTACAAGAAAAATTAACAAATAGGGCAATTTTCTCGAAAGGGCGTGCCTGACCAATCTTAAATACAGATTTCTGGCGGAAAGAAAGATTTGATCAAACCACCTGAAAAAAACCCGAAGTAACGATATTCCCTTTGCCGCCGGTTCATGGCCCCTTGTTACTGGTGTCAACAGACCAGCGCAGAGAACCGGTGTTAGAATAAGGGCTACAATTACGGAAAGTAGCATGGCGGCGATGATGGTGATAGAGAACTGTCGGTAGATGACTCCCGTCGAACCGCCAAAAAAAGCCATAGGGCCAAACACCGCCGACAGCACCAGTCCGATTCCTATCAAGGCGCTGGTTATCTGGGCCATGGACTTTCTGGTGGCCTCCCTGGGTGATAGCCCCTCTTCGCTCATAATACGTTCCACGTTCTCCACCACCACAATCGCGTCATCCACCAGTAGGCCAATGGCCAGCACCATGGCAAACATCGTCAACATGTTGATGGAGAAGCCGAACAACCCAAGAACCGCAAAGGTCCCCAGTATGACAACCGGCACCGCAATGGTTGGTATCAGCGTGGCACGCATATTGCCCATAAAAACGTACATCACCAAAAAGACTAGAACGATGGCTTCCAAAAGGGTTTTAACCACTTCCTCGATAGCAGCCCTTACAAAAGGTGTGGTGTCGTACAGATAGACGGCTTTCATACCAGGCGGAAAATAACGGCTCATCTCATGCACTTTGGCCTTGACTGCATTGGCCGTATTCAAGGCATTCGCCCCGGCTGCCTGACGAATGGCCATGGCAGCGGAGGGCTTGCCGTTGTACATTGCGACAACATCGTATGTCTCAGTCCCCAATTCCGTGCGTCCTACGTCCTTGATCCGGACAACGGAGCCGTCAGGGTTCATGCGGATTGGTATATTTGCAAACTCATCAGGGGTCTTGAGTAGGTTTTGAACCACGATGGAAGTATTCAGACGCTGTCCTTCGACCGCTGGAGTTCCACCGAACTGACCTGCGGAAATCTCAACGTTGTATGCCCTGAGCGCTTTGATGACATCCTCGATTGTCAGGTGATATTCCGTCAGCTTCTCGGGATTAAGCCAGATGCGCATGGCATACTGTGTGCCAAAGTTTTCAACTTCTCCGACACCCGGTACCCGCGCCAGAACCTTCTCAAGGTTTGATTGAGCATAGTCTCGCAAATCATTTCCATCCATGAAACCATCTTCTGAAATCAAGCCAACAATCATCAGGTAGTTTTTGGTGGATTTACTGACTTTGACGCCCTGGCGCTGGACCACGTCCGGAAGGCTGGCCATTGCAAGCTGCAGCTTGTTCTGAACCTGAGACCAAGCGAGATCCGGATCAGTTTCCGGCGCAAAGGTCAACTGGATGCGGGAGGCCCCTGCTGAATCACTGGTGGCAGACAAGTAGAGCATCTTGTCGAAACCAGTCATCTTTTGCTCTATAATCTGAGTGACACTGTTTTCAACAGTCTCTGCCGACGCCCCGGGATAAAAGGAGTCAATGGCGATGGAGGGCGGGGCTATGGGGGGATACTGTGAAATGGGCAAATTATATATCGCAAGCCCCCCCGCAACCATCATGATGATGGCGATGACCCATGCGAAGACAGGGCGATCCAGAAAAAAATTCGATAACATCAGGACCCTCCGTCTCGTCGACTCCGCTTGTCCCCGACCTCTTTCCCGATTTTGTCAGGATCTTTTTTATCAGCGTTAAGGGGAACAACCTTTACGGAAGAACCGGGCCGAATTCTTTGCATACCTTCGGAGACTACACGATCACCCGACGCAAGACCTCCTGAGACGAGCCACTTGTCACCAATAGCACGATCGAGTATGAGCTGTCTCTGTTGCACGTGGTCGTCAGCGTCAACAATCAGCGTAGTTGGGTTACCCTTTGGATCGCGCGCCACTGCCTGCTGAGGAATGAGAATAGCTTGATCATTTATACCCTCCCGCACTTGCGCCCTGACAAACATGCCCGGCAGCAGAACACCCTCAGGATTTGGAAACAGGATTCTCAGGATGACGGATCCAGTGGTCGGTTCGACGGTGACGTCACGGAACTGCAGCGTCCCCTGCAGTGGATAGTTTATGCCATCTTCCAGGACGAGCAAGACCTTATTCTGGTTGGGTCCGTCCTGATTGAGACGGCCGTCCTCAAGGTGGCGTTTCAATCGTAGCAGTGCGTTAGTGGACTGGGGCACATCAACATAAATCGGGTCTATCTGTTGAATAGTGGCCAGAGCTAACGGTTGATAAGCTGTTACCAGCGCCCCATCCGTAACATTAGATTTGCCTATACGTCCCGAGATAGGAGCGGTCACTCGGGTATATCCTAGATTGATACTGGCGGTTTCAACAACCGCTTTCCAATACTCAATATCGGCCTCGGCCTGTTTCTGAGATGCTTCCTTGTCATCGTAATCCTGCTGACTGACAGCTTTTTCGGCAAGTAATCCCCTGGATCGGTCGGCCCTCAACCGGACCGCAGGCAGGTTAGCTTCTGATTTCGCTAGAGAGGCCCTTGCGCTATCGAGGGCCGCCTTAAAAGGAGCAGGATCGATCTGATAAAGCACTTGGCCGACCTTAACGTCCGAACCTTCCGCAAAGAGTCGTTTCTGTATAATACCATTGACCTGGGGTCGGATTTCCGCAACTCGATATGCAGAGGTGCGACCCGGCAATTCAGTGGTCAGAGCAAGTCGCTGCGGCTGGACGGTCACCGTAGCCACCTCCGGGATAGGGGGCGGCGGTGGTAGTTGGCGGCGGTCGCAACCCGTAAGCATTGGCGCTAGACCAATTGTGAACAGGATAACCATGAGTCTCAGCGAGGGCATGGCGAAACCTTGAGGAATCTGTTTGCTGCGCTTTCCCTCGTTTTCGTGGCTTCCTACGTTGTTGGCCAAGGCTCGGTGTAACGTCGCAACCTCCTTCAGGATTTTTTTCTCAATCACAGAGATTGCCAACCGACCTCTTGATCTACAGCATGCCATCTGAGAACTCACTTTCAAAGAATGTGGTTGTGTCCTTGGCCATTTGTTTGTTCGTAGGGTGACAGTGTATCTCCCATAAATTTTTTCTCATTTTCTCATCACCCCCTCGAGAAAGATGTCCTCGGCAATTGATAGTTTGTCACCCTCCTGGAATCGTGTTGGATCTTTCATCGCCCTAAAGAGAAAAGTGTTCATGATACCGTCGAGCGCCAGGGCCATGTGATAGGGATCAAGTGCTCGAAAAACATTCTCTTTGATGCCCCTCTCGAATACAGAGGCCAATTTCTCGATGAATTCATCGTGATGCCTAAGAAGTTCCGCGTCGAAGCCGGCCTTTATGTTGAAGCCCGCCCCTCTGGTTTCGGCAAAATAGAGGCGCACAACAGGAAGATTATCAAAAAACAGTTCACGACGGACTGCAATGTGCTGTTTAAGGGCTAGCAGAGGATTCCGTTCATCTTCGAGGGCCTGTAGAACCGCATGATGAAACTTTTCGGCCACTCCATTAATGAGAGCCTTGTACAACTCTTCCTTATTGTCAAAATATTTATACAATGTTCCCATCCCGAACTCCGCCTCTTTTGCGATATCGTTCATGGAGACATTTTGATATCCATTTTCCGAAAAGAGTCGTAGCGCAGCCTGGAGTATTTCACCGCGTTGGAGCAAATTTTGTCTTTCCCTACGGGGTAGTTTTTCGGGCTGTGCGTCGAACTCAGGAAGTAGCGAAAAGGCCATATGTTACTCCTGTTGATGTGTTCCTCTGAACATGACGTCGGATTCTATATATCCTGTCAGCGCATGTCAAGAGTAGCCCTCGGTCTACAAGAATCAAACCGTTGTCATTGGGGTTGTGTTATAAGTCAAAATCAAATCATTAAACTTTGCCAATACAAAAATCGAACAGGATATAGGATTGAACCGCTAGTTTAAATCTTTCGGAATCAATCAAAATATGGCTGCCTGTAGGTCTCGAGCAAATTTCAATTATTGAAGCCGATAGGGGTCTATTTTGAATTACCAGTTGGAGGCAAACAGAGCTTACATGGCCGATATCCACTCTTTAGGGCTTCTTCCGGACTGATGAACTTGGCTGTGCAGTTGGGGCAATTGTAATCCTTGCAGTCGGGATTATGAAAAACCCTTGATTTAACATTGCCTCGATAGATAAATTTCGGCTCAGATTTGTGTGGTGTAGTCTCATTCGATGACGCTCTCTGTTTCCTGAACTCCCACGGCGGAATCGGGTTCGTGTGTGACCACAAGCCTTTCTTGGCCGACCGGGCGTCGTTTTCAGCCTCACGTAGAACATCTTCTTTTGGGCCATGTCGCTCATACCACCAGCCTAGCCCTTCAGCGACAATCATCTGGTTGAGATATTTGCCGTTGATGTAAATTTTGGCGACCATTCTCGAATAAATGTCCTGGTCGATTGGGACAACTTCAACCGTCTTTCCGAAAACCATATCTGAGGTGAACTGTTTGGCCCTGGTTCCATAATCCTGATCATGCTCCGGGCAATCGATACCATAAATCCTAATTCTAAGAGGCGCCTTATCCTTCAGGACCTCAATCGTGTCCCCGTCAAAAACTCCGATGACTTTCGCCTGGAATGCAATAGCTTCGCAGGAAAAGGCTATTAAATTGGCAAGAAACAAAATTATTGTGGCTGGTCTAGACAACATACTAACTCCACTTGAACCTGAAACTGTAGGATATTGATAATCTGCAGAATATAACTTGTGTGTCTACAATATCCAACAATCGAAAGCAAGCGCCGCAAGGAGTTCACGGCCCGTCAAAGGCTGGACATCTTAGTGAATTCGAGGTTAAATATGCTGGAGAAGGGCAGTGTTACCGGCGAACCCCAGGTCCTATGAGGAAAACGGTCTTCTCGTCACTAGAGGGTTGGGGTCGGCGATATGTCTTGCATGGGGCTTAACGGTCGCCGTTCTTGAATCTGACCATCCACTTGGATGAAGATGTCTGTGGACATGGCGCCGAGTTCTCAAGGCTTGCCCTGATGCCGCCCTTTCCGGGAGTTATGACTGTCCCAAAATATTTCCGAGGTCTTGCTAAATGTCTCATCACATTTGTCCCTGGTGGGTTGGTTATTTGCTGGCAAACCCACTGCGACGTCTTTTAGAGAACCCTGAAAAGATGTTGGCTCCGTTCGTTCGTAACGGGATGACCGTCATTGACTATGGGTGCGGAATGGGCTTCTTCGCATTGCCATTGGCTCGCCTGGTGGGTCCAGGAGGAAAAGTAATCGCTGTGGACATCCAGGAAAAGATGCTCAACGCATTGCGAAAGAGGGCAAAGCGAAATGGTTTATCCAACCTAATTCTGCTTCAATCCACAGGTTCTGAAAATCTGATAGCGGAAGATTCCGTAGATTTTGTGACAGCGCTGCATGTGATACACGAAATTGCGGACCAGGATGCGTTTTTCAAGGCCATGTATAGAGTTATGAAGCCGGAGGCAAAGCTTTTAATGCTGGAACCAAGTTTCCATGTGCCTGAAGAAGAATTCCGCAAATCTGTGGAGAGGGCTGAAGCGAGCGGATTCGTATTAACGACGAACGTCGATTCTTCTCGCAGTTTAATTGTGACGCTCTCTAAACCTTAATTACGCCAAGAGGAAAAACAACAACACAGAGAAGCTCATTCTAAGCGTGGGTATACGACACAAGTCAGTAGACATCACCACTCGCTGTCTTTTCAAAATCGATACAATTAAACCCGAACAAGGTGAGAGACCAATGAAGATAACCATAATCAACGGCAATCCCAAGTCTGGCGGATTCACTGAAAAATCTCTAAATATAGTAGCATCTTATCTCAAGAAAAAAGATTTAACTGTAGATTACATAGGACTGGCTGACAAACGTGTTCTTGACTGCATCGGATGCTTCAATTGTCTAAAAACCGGGGAATGTGTTCTAAATGATGACGTTAGCGCCATAATACAGACCATGCTGGAATCTGATGGATTTGTAATAGGGTCGCCTGTCCGGAACGCCTATATAACTGCTTGCTACAAGAGGTTCATAGAGAGAATCACTTATATCCTGGGGTTCACACTGGCTCTGGAGAATAAATACACGATGGGTATATCGTCAGTGGGTTATCTCGGAGGCAAATCAGCAAACAAAAAGTTCTGCTGTCTTCAAGGTGTTTTTCATGCTCACCTTTCCAGCTTCGTCTTCTCCTCAGTCGGAATTCCCGCTAATATAAATTTTGACACAATTGAATCACGACTCTTAAAAGGCGCTGACAAACTTATTCAAGATATTTCAACTCGCAAGGAGAGAACCTTGTTTGACAAGATTTCTTTTCTAATTGACAGGACAGTTGTACGAAAGTTCATGTTGGAAAAACAGCCGGAAGTTTATGCTAATGTTATTAAGAGCTGGCAATCTAAGGGATATATGACCACGAAATGATCTTGGAGTTGCCAACCCTCAATCACAATTAGTCATTATTAAGGCAATGTTGAGCTTTCTAATCGGACTTGGGTAGAGATATTTGGTTATTCATTCCTTGAACATGATGGGGTTGAACCAACCAACAACTCTGCAGAGAGAGGAATCCGACCGGCGGTCCAGTGGAGAAAAATCTGCTTTGGAAATCAATCCGAGGGTGGACAGGCCCTCACTGCAAGGCTACTTACGGCCACGCGAACGTGCCTTCTTCAAAACAAAAACCCCTTTGAGTTCCTGGTCGATTCCATCACTGCTCATCGACTTGGCCTACCAACACCTTCTCTAATGACCGCCTCCGGCTGAACGGTTACAGAAAGTCTTCTGAAAAAGGGATTTATGTCTAACTCCGGTGCGTCCCTCAATCTAGGGGCTTCTGAAAGGGAAAAGTTTCATGCCGGCTTGGAAAAGAATTTACCGCAGATTATTCTTTGCCTCGCTTCTGAGTGATGGTTGGGGAGACGTAAGCGCCCCGACCAATACGTAAGCGGCTTGTAGGGCCTCTGTCGGGCAAAGGGGGAAACATTCCTTGCAGTTCCAGCACTCCTTTGAGGCTATCTCCGGGATGAAGCAGATCTCTTTCCTGATTCCTCTGTCAATAAATCCGACAGCGTTCTTCTTCTTGACCTCAGCGCAGTATCTCACACATAGACCACAGTGAATGCAAAAGGATGCCTCTTTTTCAAAGCGGTTTCTGTCTGCTCCATACTACTTAGCAAGATCCTGCAATATGAACGAATCCGGAGCATGGGCCATTTGTAGTTCCAGAATCATTTTACGAATTCTATCTATTTTCTCGGATCTTGTTCTTACAATTATGTTGTTCTCGACAGGGTAGACGCAGGATACAACAATTTTTTTCCACCCCCGACTCTCAACCTCTACGATACAAAGTCGGCACCCCCCGTACGGTTCCAGTTTCTCATGGTGACACAGTGTGGGGATAAATATCCCTGCGCTCTGGGCCGCCTCTAAAAGGGTCATGTCCTGCTTCGCCTTGACTTCTCTTCCGTCTATTTTTAACAGGATATCGCTCATTTTTCCTTTTTCTTTCTGACTATGGTTCGAGCTTCTTCGGGTATTCGGGGCGGAACAGGTTCACCGGAAATTTTCCGCACCGCT
>JAZDKD010000591.1:0-7036 GCA_043803345.1 Pseudomonadota bacterium | reverse complement strand
GTGCCGCTGAAAATTCCCATTTTCGGTTTTACCATTGGAGATTTTGAAGGAAAGCGCAACCCACTGATAGCAGTTTATGATAAGGACGACCATTTGAGGATATATAACCCAGCGGGCAAGAGGCTGTATGTTTCAAAGAATTATTTTGGTGGGTCGGATATCATTCTGAGATGGTTTGGTCCCGAGGAGATGCGAGACAAAGGCAAGGATTTTGCCACGGATCCTTCTTTCGTTAGACCCAGAATTGGATGGTGGAGCCCAACGCAAGGGGCTCCGGCCCAGGTTCTCGCAATATCACATAGCTCCACAACAATGAGAATGCTTTCCCGAACCAAGATGTTGGAGGAAGGGCGCGTTAAGGGACTCAGTTGGAACGGGGATTCACTCGAAGAGAGCTGGAGTACTCCAAAAGCTCAGGGAATGATCGCTGATTTCGCCATAGATTCTCTTGCCGGCATGCCGGGAGAGAGATTAATAGTACTCGAACGTAAGAAGACAGACTGGCTGGCATTCTTGTTATCGAGAAGCCAGATAAAGATCTATGACCTACAGCAGCTCGTTATCGAGGGCGGCAAAAGTGGTAGTAAGGAATCTGACGACTAATTCGTAGACCATTAACCCACATAAGGTGAAGCAGCGTCGGATCCCTGCTATTGAGTGTTTTCTGTAAACTGCAGGCATTCTGGCGCAACCTTATGGGGCTTCACATAACATGTCGTGTTAAGGGCTGGATCGAGTTCAGCCAATTGAGACTCAATTCCAGCCCTGATTTTTTCCCTGAATTCGTAATAATGTTCGGCGACCACTAGAGACGCAAGAAACCGGTCCAAACGGGTCGGAAAATTGCAAAGAGCATTCAGCAAACACCTCCAGAACTTAATCCTGGTAGGATAAACTAATCCATTTCTAAATATCGTGATAAACGCCGCCCTGAGTTCCCAGAGGTAAGGCAATTTTAGAGGTTTGTTTACTTTAGGCGGGTTCATCGACGCAAAGTGCATGTATGATCTTTCGATATATGTTTCCGGTTTGTATAATGTTGCGTAAACGGTTATAAACTCATCAGCAATTTCCTGTAGGGGCCTCGTGGGGATGAAATTGACCAGGCCTGTTTGGTTGGAAACATTATCATCGTCCATAGTCAACAGTCGGTTTTCAGTTTCGAGTCTCTTACAGAGGTCTGTGCCTTGCCCCGCCTGAAGAAGAGTTGTAAAGAGTTCGGGAATATGATTCTGTTCTGCAAAGTTTATGAGACGTGTGCCGGCTCCACTTTTTTCTTCATCAAATCCAAGAATTGCTCCAGCTATAACTTGAAATCCAGCTTTGGCTATCTTTTGACAAACTAGGCTGAGATCAACGTTTGTATTCTGGAGTTTTCCAGCATCTTTTAAACATACCTCGTCCGGCGTCTCCACTCCCAGGAAGACCCTGTTAAATCCCGCCCGGTACATATCCTCCATCAATTTGTCGTCGGAAGCCATGTTGACGGACGCCTGAGTATAAAAATTAAACGGGTGTTTGTGGTTTTCCATCCACGGGATCAACTCATTTAATAATTCCTTAGTCTTGTGTATATTTCCTATGAAATTGTCATCAGAAAAAAACACCATGCGTCTCCATCCGAGACTGTACAACGACTCCAATTCTCTAAGAATCTGAAAAGGCTTTTTTGCGCGTACCTTACGCCCCAACATTAGGGTAACATCGCAGAATTCGCACTTGAATGGACATCCTCTTGTGAACTGTATCCCCATATCGACATAAGATTCCATCTCTAACAGCTCGTACCTTGGCATAGGACTCAAAGTCATATCCGGTCGTTCCGAGGATTGTATTATGCGTCCGAAATCTCTCTTGTTAATGCTTTTCAGAAGTTCCGATATCTGGTGTTCCGCCTCCCCTTTTACTACAATATCGGCTCCGGCGGCGAAGGCCTGTTCAGGCGCATGGAAAGACCATGGGCCGCCTACTATCACTGTTTTGCCCCTTGTTTTCCCTTCTCTAATGACCTCAAGTATTCCGTTCTTTTGAACTGACATTCCTGAAATCATTATTATGTCAGACTGATCCCACTGAGTTTCAGATATCTTCTGAAACACCATGTCGACCAATTCAACCTGCCAGTCGTCTGGAACAATAGCCGCCAGAGTCAAGAGTCCTAGAGGAGGCAGTAACGCTTTTTTCCCGGTCAGTTTCAATACTTTGTCGAAGGACCAAAAAGTCTGTGAATGTCCGGGATTTATTAAGAGAGCTTTCATGGGGCGATCCAAGAGAATGACGATTCTGAACATTACCAAAAAATTAAAGGATCTACAACTTGTAAACTTTTTAAACTATATACGGCCCTATCACGCTAGGCCATAAAAACGGGAAATTATCCTTGACACGGAAACGAGCCTCATTAATAATCCACTTCAGGCAACTCTTCGTAACAGCAACGCTGATAACGCTTCGAGGATTTCATTAGAAGCGTTATCTAGTGATCTTCAATTGGTATCCTTCTCATGATCGACACACTGGATTTCCAAAAGGCCAATAAAAAACCATCTTATGGAAGACCGAATGCCTGCCGTCCAAAATATTTATGAAATAAAAGATTACAGAAACAAGATTCCACTCGCCAATTCGGTAAGTTTTGAAGTGGATGTTCGAGAAACCAGCATTCACGTTCAGGCTAGATTGGATCTTTCCGCAAAAGCCAAGGAATCAGTTTTTCGTTATCGTTATCAAATTGAAGAATATCTTAGACAGCATCCGGCTCTGAGAGAATCGGAAAGTCCCATTCAGATCTATACAACTGCCCCGGATATTGTTCGTTACTGTGATCTTTCGAGCCGCAACACCGGAGTTGCTCCCATGAGTTGCATGAGCGGGGCGATGGCCGATTTTGTGGGCAGGGACCTGGCTTCTTCTTCAGAGGATATCATTGTTTCAAGTGGGGCAGATTCATTTATTCGCGTCTCCAGACCCCTTGAAGCGATTCTCAATTGTGAGGGATCACCTTTAAATGGTCGCCTTGTGCTCAAACTTGACGGTCTCAAGAATATTTTTGGGCTGTCAACCTATGCGCCTGGAAAAGGAATTCAATGCGTCACAGTGCTTTCAAGATCAGCGTGTTGGGCTTCATCGTTTGCAAAGGATCTTGGGGTAAGGTTGGTGTCTGGCGAATCCTTAAAGTCAACACTTAACAGGGCGGAAGCATACTCTGATGTAGGGGGTATAATAATAGTGGCAGGCGCCAAAGTGGTTGTGGCCGGGGCTTTTTCTTTGGTTTCATTGAAAAAGAGTTCCTTGGAAGAGCTCCCCTAAAGGTTGATCATGAAAATAGGGGTTTTGTCAGATACCCACATGAAGGTTCCCGGTGAACTCCTCGATCATATTCTTGACGATATTTTTAAGGAAGTAAGCCTCATAGTGCACGCTGGTGACATAGTCTCTTTGTCCGTTTTGCAAAAACTTGAAGAAAAAAATGCCTTTGCAGTGTGTGGAAACATGGATGATTTTCAGGTGGCTGGGCTTATACCTCAAACTAGGATCATTGAGGTTGGAAACAAACAAATTGGTGTTGTCCATGGGTGGGGTTCCAAGGACGGCCTCAGAGAAAGGATCCTGTCGAGGTTTGACCGACAATGTCCGGACATAATCATCTACGGGCATTCACATGTTCCTTTTTGGGGCGAAGTCGGAGGGATCATGATGTTCAACCCGGGATCTGCTTCTCATAATATGTTCTCTGATGACTGCACTGTAGGTATTCTCGGAATTGAAAATGGACGTTTCGACACTGAAATCATTTCGGTTTCAAAAAAATATTAGAAAAGGTTTAAGTCGCAGACAATTCATAGTATTTTGACCATGATAATATGATCATTTTTTAAAATCGTCATTTAAAAAATATCTTAGAGAAATCAACGCATGGAACGAATTTGGGCGCCTTGGCGTATTGACTATATTCTGGGTTCTGAGAAAGAGGCTGGATGCGTTTTTTGTGACAAACCCGAAGCTCAAGACGGAGAAAATCTTGTTGTACACAGAGGAAATCGGGCTTATACCATAATGAATAAATACCCGTACAATAACGGACATGTTTTGGTGGCCCCGTACCGTCACGTTTCTGAGATTTCTGACCTGAGTGTTGATGAAAACAGCCTCTTGATTCAGGAAGTCCTCAAGGCTATCAGGGTCCTCAGGGAAGTGATGAAGCCAGACGGTTTTAACGTGGGGATAAATATAGGATTAATCGCTGGAGCCGGCATAACTGAGCACGTTCATTATCATATTGTGCCTCGATGGGCCGGGGATACTAACTTGATGCCCGTTTTGGCTGATGTTCGGGTAATTCCGGAGCATTTGAGGCAAACGCGTGAAAAACTCGCTGTCGCATTTGTCAAATTGTATCCACAGAATCAGAGTTAGATAGGAGATGTCATGAGATTGATCAAAAGGCTCATAGAGCTGGCCTTCGTAATATTGATTATTTCGTTGTTCATGAAGAACAAGGACATAGAATTAAGTATCAATTATTTTGGTCTTAAGGAGCCAATTAAACTTGCCTTCTGGGAATTGGTCACTATTTGCGTCTCTTTGGGCATAATCATAGCTGCTCTCGGTGACTTCATAACTCAGCTAAAGTGGGTTAGGGAGCGTCGTCGTATGATTAAAACCGACCGAGAGCATCAGGGAGAGGTAGATCGTCTGAATGAAAAGATTACTGATCTGGAGTCCCAGATGCAGAGAATCCAAAAAGAATTAGACCAGAAAAACTTAAAAATAGCGGAGTTAGAAAAAGATTCCTCTCAGACTGTGTCCGGCGAAACCGCCAGTTCTTTATCTGACACTTGATTAATCTAGGTTGGGATTGAAATGCAGATCGCTTGTTGTGCAATATTGCAGAATTGATTAATCAAGGAGGGTGGCGTTTTACGCGGTCATTGACCATGGAAATCATTCGCGTTCGCGAAAAAATATTTCAGACTTTTTCAAAACCGTCGGTAGCTTTGGGAAATTTCGACGGAGTTCATTTGGGACACCGTGAAATTTTAAGAAGGACGGTGGAGACTGCCCATTTAAAGGACAGAGACGCCTTGGTCTACACGTTTGACCCTCATCCTCGAGTGGTTCTCAACCAGAGCCCCGATATCCCTCAGATCACAAACGCCGATGAAAAAGCGGCCATACTTGAATCCCTCGGCATCGATGTGTTGGTCTTGGCTGAATTTACAAAAGAGTTCGCAAAGCAGACACCGGATAGTTTTATTCAAGATACCCTTGTAGAGGAACTGGCGATCAAGAACCTTTTTGTTGGAGAGAACTATCGATTTGGTAGCGGTAGAGCCGGAACTCCGGAACATTTGAGGAAGATGGGTCAGGTTTTCGGTTTTGCGGTCAATGTCGTTCCTTCGGTCAGGGTAGCGGGAGAGGTTGTCTCGTCAACCTTAATTCGTAAATTGATACAGGCAGGTAAGATTGCCTCCGCCAACGAAATGTTGGGCCGAAACTTTTCTATTCAAGGTAAAGTCATACACGGACATAGTCGCGGCAAAGGATTGGGATATCCAACAGCAAACATAAAGCCTGACAGAAAGCTACGTCCACCAGATGGGGTATACGCTGTTCATTGTAAATTCGTCGATCATGTCTATCCCGCTGTAATGAATATAGGTATGAATCCGACGTTTCACGACCGTAAAACCTCATTTGAAGTTCATGTCCTGGATTTTTCTGATGAACTGTACGGATCGACTATCGAGATTCATTTTGTCGAAAGATTGCGCCCCGAATTGACCTTTGGGTCAATTGATGAACTCAAGTCGCAAATTGCCAGGGATGTTGAAAAGGCGAGGCTTATTCTAATGCAATGAAGAAAGAGTGCCCTCTAAGAGGGCACTCTTCGCGGAAAGATTGTGTCCTTGCCTACTTCTTCACATAAGCCTCTTTTGCTGCCGTAAGGGTATTCTTCATTAGCATTGCAATGGTCATTGGGCCAACGCCTCCTGGCACAGGCGTAATTGCTGCGGCTTTTTCCTTAACTTCGTTGAATGCCACGTCTCCCACGAGTTTGAAACCCTTCTCGGTTCCAGGAGCGTCAACTCTGTTGATGCCTACATCAATCACTACAGCGCCTTCCTTAACCATGTCCGCTGTCACGTATTCCGGGCGTCCGATAGCGCCTATAACTATATCCGCTTCGGCGCAACGCGCCTTCAAGTTCTTGGTCTTGGTATGACACATCGTGACCGTGGCATTCATGTCTCGTTGGTCGAGCATATTAGAAAGTGGACGCCCTACAATGTTGCTTCTTCCTAGAATAACGACGTCCTTACCAGCGGTTTCAAAGCCGCCTCTCTTGATAAGCTCTATAACGCCAGCAGGTGTGCAGGGCAGGAATCGCACTTCACCAATGCTGATCAAGCCGACGTTAAAGGGGTGAAAGCAGTCTACATCCTTTTCGGGAAGAATAGAGCGTAAAATCTTGGTTTCCGGTATGTGTTTGGGCAATGGTAATTGGCAGAGAATACCGTGAACAGTCTTATCCTTATTGTAATCCTCAATGACTTTAAGCAGTTCTTCCGTCGTTGTTGTCGCAGGCAATCTGGTTTCCAGGGACTTGATCCCAATATATTCGCACGCCTTTTTCTTGTTCAACACATAGACCTTTGACGCCGGGTCTTCTCCGACCAGGATAACCGCAAGGCATGGTTCCAAACCTTGAGCTTTGAGTTTAACGACCTCTTCTTTCATTTCATCTTTGAGTTGTTGAGAAACTTCATTTCCACTAATGATCTTGGCTGACATGCGGTCCTCCTAAAAGTTTTTTAGCTGATATTGACATGAGGGTCGTGTTAGCTACTTCACGGCCTTTAGCGAGCAATCCAAATTGTAATTAATTGTTGATGGCTGATGCTATCTTCTCAATTGCCCCAAATATTTCAGGGTCGTCTAAAGAGGGCGGACGATTTTCAAGGTCCGCGAGCGCTATCTCCTCTGAAAAAGGTATAATACCAATTAGAGGAATGGCGCCTAAATTATCTTTCAG
>JAZDKD010000590.1:0-9124 GCA_043803345.1 Pseudomonadota bacterium | reverse complement strand
GTTTTCGTCCTGTCACTGATAACAATATTTTCATACTGGCAGACGATTCAAGACTCACCAGAGTCTCCAGCAAGGGGAGCATTGTTCCAGGCAGTTTCTTTGTTGACCCAAATAATACCTATTGGATACGCTTAAAGGATGATTCAAATCCGAATAAAGGTCATGTCATTGATGTTTATGAACTCAATTCTTCATTTAACTCAGGCACCTATTATGGAGGAACCGCCAAGAGTTATATAGTTCTCAGAAATATGACTATAGAGAAGTATGGTTCATTTGGAGTCGGCTCGCCTCATGACCAAGTGGAGCTTAATACTCATTGGGAGATTGACAATCTTAAATGTCAGTTTAATGTTGTCGGACTCTCCTATGCTTCGGATGACTGGTATATTCATGATTGTCAGTTCATCAGAAATGAAAATCTTGGATGTCAAATTGACGGATCAAGAGTAAGATTCATCAATAATATCAGCAATAATAATGGGGGAGGGATAATAATAGGAGGTTACGCTCACTCAAACACAGTAAGAGGATGCAATTTTAACAAAAACGGGCATGTTGGTGGGCATGGCTATGGATCTGGTATTTACCTTGAAAATCAGTCACACAGTAACCTGATTGAAAATAACATCATAGATGGTAACCTGCATTGCGGAATTGGTTTTTATGGGGGGTCAAAAAACACGGTAATAAATAATATTATTATTAATATGAGTATGCCTACTTGGTGGAAATCGACTGCTGCAATCGTAATTGGCCACAGTTATCTAGACGACGCTACTCAATCAGTAGGTAACCTGATTGCATATAACACTATATGGAATTGCTTCATACCGTTGGCGATTCTTGAACCTAACAGAACTATTGATCCCAAGGAAGTCAATGTGTTTACGAATAACGCATTTTTGCAATATAATAAAATGTTCAATAAGCCAAATGGGTTAGTTGCTAATTTTAATAACAACGCATTTTTCAATCTTTGGCGAATCAATGAACGCAATGGTATTGATAAACTAGACACACATCCAATAAATGGAGTAAACCCATTGTTGACGAGCCCACAAACCAATAATTTTATTCCTTTGTCAAACTCGCCGTTGCTTGACGCAGGGGTCACTTTAAACTCGGTAACTACTGATATAAGGGGAGTTTTGCGACCGCAAGGAGTTTATCCTGATATAGGAGCTTATGAGCGTACAAGCACAGATTAGTAATACAAGGGCTTGACAATTATGTTCAACAAAAAGAACGAAACCTACGCAAAATTCCTGACAGGCCCGACACGCTCTAACATTCTGAACTTGGAATTATTGCTTCTTTTTGTCCTAATGTCCTTTTGTATGATTTTATTCCAGCCCATAGAAACAACGGTAGCTTTTTCAGTAATTGATGATGGTATGTATTATCCCAAGATAGCCCTCAATCTGGCTTCAAGGGGTATCCTCTCATTTGATGGTATCACCATGACCAATGGGTTTCATCCGCTCTGGATGATAATCCTCATCCCTCTGTATTTTCTTGTTTCGGAGCCTATGTTAGCGCTCCGGTTGACCTTCGTCTACATTTTCGTGATTCTCACAATTTGCTGTTTCTTGCTTTCAAGAATTTGTCGGTATCTCAAATTTTCGCCTAGTGGTACGTTTGTCGCATTCTTTGTGATCATTTTGAACCTCCGGTCGTTCACTATTCTTTATAGTTTACTCGAGAGCCACGTTGTTCTCCTTGCGTATCTTATTTACGTTAATTATTCGCTTACGGTAGATGAAAAGCGTTTTACCGTTCCAATCTATTCATTGATCAATGGCCTGTTGATTGGGGTTTGCTTCCTGGCGCGTCTGGACGCGGGTCTGTTAGCAGTTGGTTATGGATTAGCGCTTCTCTACAGGTTTTTAACGCGACGTCAACAATGGGCGACATTTTGGAGATCGACCGTTTGCTCCTCCTTGGGTTTTCTGGTTGTCGCAACACCATATCTTTTGTTCAACATACATTATTTTGGGCATGTGGAAACTGTTTCAATGTATATGAAATCTCGTGCTATCTCCCTAGAATTTCTTGAAACAATTTTCGACATGTTCAGAGATCAGTTTGTGCCAAGGGTACAGTATGTAATGAAACTGGAGTGGTTATCGACTTCGATTTTGGTCGCCGGCATTTGCGCTGCAGCCTTAGCCGGCATTATTTATTGCTTATATATGATGAAGCGGCGGAAACTTTATAGGAACTTTCTCCCCATAATTGATTTTGGCGTTTTTGTTGTCATTGACTTGACGTTAGTTTCCCTGATGGTTCCTCAGGAGATTATGATGTCGGCTTGGTACATGCTCCCTGGGATCGTTTTTGGAGGTCTAATACTCGGAGCATGCACTCCTGACGTTAAGGTAATGAAACGCCGGTTGATACCCGCTGTGATTGTCATGTTGGTATTGATTCAAGCTTGGACATATACATCGTACGTGGCAAGTAAAAAGATGACATTTGCGAAACTTGAAGTTGCCAATTTTATACGATCTCACCTTCCAGAGCATATACGCGGATCCATGTATGACGCAGGGATTGTCTCCTATTTCAGTCAACGCGATTTTGTCGCATTGAATGGGCTCATAGGTGACTTTGAAATGGCGGAATTGGCAAGAAACAAGAGAATGAAGCGTTTGGCGGAAAAATACGGAGTTAATTATCTCGTAATAGACATATTAGACAATTTCTTGCCTGAATTAAATCAAAATATTCTCTACCAGAGCGCTACAAAAATGAAATTCACTGATTTTCTCGAACCACCTAAACGACTGGTCCTTTACCATATTTCACCAGATGATCTCGAAAAGATTTGGGAGCGTAGGTATGGTTTGAAACCCATTCCTGAAGACTAGGAAGCAATAAATTTGTCTTGAAATTATTCTTTCATGGATATTATTAACAAGTGGAAGTAATTTCCTCAGAAATTCACACGTAAGGTCATCATGCAGAAAATAATCTGTCTAGGTTTTATCTTTTTCTTCTGCGGGTTGTCTTTGGTTAATGCCCAGGAAATCCCGTACTTTGACGCGTTACATCCTCCAGACGAAAAAGATATTACGGAGAGTACGGAATTTTTTTTGACACCTGCGGAATATGCCGACAAATTTTGGGTGACAAGGATTCCCGACGGGAAAACTGTGGGTTACGCCCCTTGGGATAGAGTCAAAAGGCGTTGGACCCTGTTTAATCTTAACGACGAGTATAGGGGATTTATTCAGGCCACAATTGGACAGCAATTTATCCAACATGAAAGAGAGGTTGAATGGTACCAATATTATAATCAATACCTTTATTATTTCAAAGACAATATATATAAGGGCGTCCTTATTGCTGGACTGGGGGGCCGACCTAAAAGTCCAACTCTGCCTTTTCGTGAATTGGGTGGTAATCTTGTTCTCTATGCGATTGGAAATTTTGCCTTGAAACCTCCCTACTATTCTGTAGGGATCAGTGTAACTCACCCTCCTATGGGAATAAATATTTCACCTGCTTTCCGTTAACGCCATATATACATTATGAATTGAACAAAGCAGTCTTTCGCTCTATAATGATTCAATAGATGGGAGCAAAAAATCAACATACTAAACAAAGCCTTAAATCGAGTTCTGGATAGTTATTACTTGAATTGTCTCTTGGATAGTCGCCTTTTCAAACGAATGTTTGGAGGCAGTTTTTTGCAACCGTCGGCAGAATTACTCCATCGTATATCCCTTGGCTGCATGAACATTGGAGGGGGAAATCGTGTACAAAATAGTGGCGAGCGATGGGTGTTGGATCATATCTGTAAGGCAAATTTGCGTAATAAACCTGTTATAGTTTTTGATGTAGGCGCAAATGTTGGGGATTATGCTGAAGAAGTAAATAAGCGTCTTGGAAATGGAACTCAGATCTATTGTTTTGAACCGGGTCAACAGGCTTTTTCCTCCCTAAGTGAGAGGTTTGGCGGTAAAAATAATGTTCATGTGTACAATATAGGGCTTGGAGATAAAGAAGAAACTTTGACACTATTTTCGGAAAAAGATGGAGTGAGCCTCAGAGCAAGTTTTTACGACTTACGCCTTGACCATTTGGGGCTTGAAATGTCTCATCTTGAGAAGGTTAAAGTATCAACGATTGATCTTTTCTGCGAAAGCCACGGTATAAACGAAATCGACTTTTTGAAATTGGACGTTGAAGGTCATGAATTAAAGGTTTTGAGAGGAGCGCAGAGGATGCTTAAGTCTAAGCAGATTCAGGCGATTCAATTTGAGTTCGGTCCATGCAACATTGACTCAAGGGTTTTTTTCAGAGACTTCTTCTATATGCTTAATTCAGGTTATCGGATCTATAGAGTTCTTGGAAATGGCTTATCTCCGATTGAGAGCTACAAAGAAACCTATGAGGTTTTCATCACCACAAATTATCTAGCAATATCAAAATAGTAGTAACATTACTACTTGATAGGCGACATCAATCAGAAATGGACGCCATTTTGCGAAAGCTGGGGCTTCTCTCCAGCAGCTCTTCATAAGTTCCTTGAGCCACAACCCATCCATTAACGAGTTCGACAATCATGTCACAACGCTGGATTGTAGTGAGACGATGCGCAATAATAAGTATCGTCAAATCACGGTGGAGGCCTTCAATAGAATTCATCACGGCCTGCTCAGTCTGATTGTCAAGTGAACTCGTGGCTTCGTCAAAAACCAATACAGAGGCGTCTTTGTACAATGCCCGCGCTATTCCAATCCTCTGGCGCTGTCCACCAGAAAGCCTTATACCGCGTTCACCCACAAAAGCGTCATACCCTTCTGCCTGACTTTCTATAAAGTTGGCTATCTGGGCTTGGCGGGCCGCCTGCTTAACTTTTTCCATGTTGATGTCGGTTTTGGGTATCCCCAGGGCAATGTTCTCGGCCATAGTGGTGTCAGCCAAAAAGATACTTTGCGGCACATGGGCAATTGCGCGTTTCCACGCGCGCAGACGTTCCCCGCTGATCGGTAGTCCATCCACCAGTATCCGGCCTTCAGTAGGTTTGAGAAGGCCCATCAGAAGATCGATGGTAGTGCTCTTCCCACCTCCTGTCCCGCCAACAAAGCCAACCCTGCTACCCTTCGAGATGGTCAGGTTGATGTCATTTATGACCCAAGGTCCTTGGTCCAGATAACGGAAACGCACAGATTCGAAACGGATGGTGTCTTTGAATTGCAGAGGTGGTGGCGCTGGGGATAGGGCGTCGTCAGGCAAAGGCTGATTAAGAAGATCAATTACATCAAATAATGAAGCTTGGTAACCAACTATAGAAACCCAGGAATTATAAATGGTCTGCAGAGCAGGTAGTAGGCGTTGGGTGCCCAGAGCCAGGGCGCCTAATACCGGTAGGGTGGCGCCAAGTTCCCCTGTTTGGCGGCTGAGCGCATATGCGAGTCCTGCGATCAGAACCATGCCGATTGCCTCCATGGCAGGACGGGGACTATATGAGGTGATATATATATTACCTTGGGATCGACGCAGCAACCAGTCCGACCGATTAAATATGGCGCAATAAACAGGTTGCGTGCCATTCAATAAAACATCGCGAATCCCACCCAGGCCTTCCTGTAAGGCCTGGACTATATTGTCGCTTTCCCTTGCCACCTGTTCACTGTTGGCGATGAGTTCGCGACGAGTCCATAACGTAATCACAGCATAGCTTAGCCCAAGACCTGCGGCCGCTGACGCGACAACTAATGGGTCAATGGCCATGAGAGCCATAACAATGGACACCAGAAGCACAGTGGAACTCGCCAATGTCAGCAAAAAAACCAACACGCTTACGGAGTTCTGAGTCTTGCTGGTTAGAACACTTATCAGCTCGCTACTGTTGCGGGCCACATGGAACTGATAAGGCTGATAAAGCATGCGTCGGTACACTTCCCTGCTAAGCTCAGTCCCGATAGCAAATGCCAGCCTGGTGCTAACCCATAAGAGGAGAAGTCGGATCACACCGGCAAAAAGGGCCGCTGTTGCGAAGACCAATGCCAGCGGAAAAACAAGCTGGTTGGGCTCTGTGATCCCGAATATCTGAACCAGTTCTCGTACCCCCGGTTGATTGAACACCCGATCAGGCGCTGTCAGAACTCCGATAAAAGGTAGTATTGCGCCAAGGCTGATAACCTCCGAAAAAGCGCTGACCAGCATAAGTATCAGCAGTAACAAAAGTTGCCACTTGCGTCGCTTTGTTATGTGGCGCCACAAATCCACCAATAATCTTGAAAGCTCAAGTCGTGACGGAGTATTCTCGGAATTCGATTCGTTGTTCATGATGATATTTTGGGGTCAGGCGCTTTGCGTGATTTGGCAACTGTTGCTCGTTTGGATCGAATCTATTTCAACACTTGACGGTCCCGCCAGTCAATCTTAATAATTGCAATTCATTCAATAAATTCGTATCAACAGGGTGCCGTTAGCTGAGCTAGGTACGAATTTACAGTCACACGCGCTGCTTCATCCCAAGATAGTTGTTTGTTGGCGACATCGAGATTGTCCGAGAGTTGTTCGGGATCCCATTGGTAAAGCTTTCTAACGGCATGTGCCAACTGTTCCGGATCTTCAGGATTGGCAATCTCACCAATTCCACGCATAGATACAATTTCTCCAAGGGCCCCAACATCGGTAACGACTAAGGGGGTCTTGAGAGCAATTGCCATGTGAAGCACCCCGCTTTGAGCCTCGAATCCTTTAGTGTAAGGCAATAAAACGAAACTGTGTTCGGCAAAAAGTTTACACAATGAATCCTCGGGAATGAATTCCGGTATCAACTCAATTTTGGCCCCGTTCTGACGCAGTGAAGAAATCATAGGCATGACAGTCTCGTTCCAGTAAGCTGAATCAAGAACCCCGCCGGCGATGGTCAGCTCAAAATCATTTAGGAAACCCATTGCTGCTAACGCAATGTGAAGTCCCTTATTAGCTCGGATGTTTCCGAAGAAAAGAGCTTTTCTTCGTTCTAGTCGCGTTGTTAGATTGTTTTCAAGGACTGAACACGGGGGAGAGAATATTCCGTGTGGGATGACCTTAATCGGGGGATGGTTTCTCCCAAGAAATTTCGTTAAGGATTCTTTGAGGCTTTCGGAATGTACGAAAAGCGTGTCAAAGCTTCGCCACGACATTTTGGTATAGGCACGGATCAGTGAATGCGGGATGATGGGCGGATATTTATGAGGAAATATGTTGTGGACCGTTAAGAAGACTTTCTTTAACCGGTTTTTGTATCTCCAGAGTTGAAGGTTAGTTGTCAGATGGTCAAACTCCTGAAAATGTACTGCGTCAACATCTTTGTTTTCATTTAACCAAGAGATACATAGACTATCTCGGCGAAGCTGTAGCCAATTCCAAGTTAATACCCGAGGCAGAATACTACCTGAATTCTCCGAATCAAACGCAGGGAGAACCGGGTGAATCTCATAATTAGTTGCTTGAAAACGCTTTTCTATGTCTATACCGGTAAGCAACTCAACTTTAATATTATAATTTATTGCGGCTTTTGAAACAGCGCTCACGTATTGATTTACGTACTCGGCCTGTCCTCCAGCTCCCGATGGTGAGATGATCACTACCCGATATCGTTGACTTTTCTTAAATTCGGTCATCATGCGACTCAAAAGTATCGAGATGGAACCAAAGAATGAAGCGGACGCCAATGCGAGCCAGAGGATTTTCTTCGCAAATCTTATCAGAATGATGACAAAATTTGTATCTATGAATTTTTGGAAGCAGCGGGGCTAGTTCAAATTAAAACCGGGAGCTTTCAAAGAAAACTCCCGGTTGTTGTTTCTAATAAATATGGTGTTATAGGCTTACATACCAGTCCAATGTTTCTTGTTCCCAAATGCAAGCCACAAAACTGCTGTTCCTACGGATACTAAAAATAGTATCTCCATTTCCCTCACCTCCACAACAGTTGAAAATATACGCAGCTTTAAATTTATGTCAATAGGAAAATCGGCGCGTTTTCGAAAACTTACGAATTTTCTACAATTGTCCGCCCATTGATTTCGAATAACCCGTTAGCTCAACGTATCCCCTCCCCTGGACCGGGTTTCCCTCGACGACACCTTTGGCCACGACAGCGCCTTCCCAGTAACTCGTCTGCGTGCTTTTCAGGTTTGACAGTTCCTGGTCTTTAACTGCGGGAGAAACGGCGACGCGAAGTTTCTTCTCAGGGATCTCGATGATCCACTCATTTGGATATTTTGCTTTGGTGCGAGGACTTACCCATGATCCTGCACCCTTTATACTCACTGAAGATCCTGATAGGTGGGTCGGCTTACCCGACTGATCCACAAAAGTGGCGAAAGGCTTCTCATTGGCGGCGTCGCTCCGGCGCAAGTAATAAGCCATTAGTTCAGTTCCGTTGTCAAATTGAAGGCTGAACCAATCCCAACCAATCTGGTCTTGATTGAGAATGGACGATCCGAACTCATGATCCATCCACATGGAACCTGTGACTTCGAATCTGGACCCGTTGAAAACCAACGCGCCCTCGGCCTTTAACCTTGTAAAAGAATAGTAATAAGACGCCTGATCCGGATCATTGCCTTTGACGCTGAAGCCGTTGTCCCCGTGTAGAATTATTGGTTTTTCAGGCGTCAAAGATAGGTCTATCTCGTAAGGTCCGTCAACCGCCCTCAAAGTTATGGCGCCTCCGTCCATGGATGCGCGCCAATCCTTGACGCGCACGCTCAGGCGGTTGCTTTCGGCTTCGGCCAATCCCGGCCCCTCCCTTGAAATGATTTCGGAGTGAAAAAAGTTTCCGCCGGTAATGTCAGTGATAGCGAAATGGCTAGGGTAAAGGTCTCGAACCAACCACTTGGATTTACCCTTGGAGCCTTTTTCGAACAGGCTTCTTCTAAAGAAAGTTAGCTGAGTGCCCCATTTACGGTCGGCTGACGTGAGATTTCCGGTAAAATACCACCATTCGGTTTGAAATGCGGGGTGTTTACCATGGTCTTTTGGGAAAGAAAGAATGCGACCATCTTTGGCTTTTTCAAATTCACCGCCACACGATAATGAGGTGGCGCATATGACGGGTAGCGCAAATAAAATGAACGAGCCAATAAATCTGAAACAATGTTTCATTTTT
>JAZDKD010000589.1:0-3132 GCA_043803345.1 Pseudomonadota bacterium | reverse complement strand
TGCTCGCATTCCCGGCACTCTGGTAAATGATCTTATTTCGAAATCTATATGCGCTACGGAACTCATACGTATTGGTAACCCCTCGGGGATCTTCCCTATTAACACCGTTGTCGAGGCCAATGGCGGAAGTATTCATCTAATCAAGGCAAGCTTTGGACGTACCGCTCGCATCATAATGGAGGGATACGTCTATGTCAGAAAGAGTTTGTTGACCTGAACAAACATAGGATGGAGGATCTTTCGTGCAAGGAGGCTATGATTCAATCTACCTCGAATTGACCGCCAAGCTTTCGGAATGCGATTTCCATGAAAGCGCTGAACGTCTTGGTCTCGAATATGTTGATGGTGCAGTTCAAGTATCTTTTTTGAAGAGAGAATATCGTATTGGCCTAGATGGCGTTGAGCCTCTGGACTGCCAACCTGTCAACTTGAATAACCGTAGCGTGCTTCTCTATTACCTTCTGTCCAAAGGTCGGGGAGACCCTGAAAACTCGTACATTCCATTTGAGAGTATTCCAAGAATGATTAGTGGACTACCTGTACAAAGCCGGTTAATGAATACTCCTCTGGAACGATATTTCGGTAATGACTATGTCAAATTCGGCGAAGCAGCGGTAAAACTTGGTGGAATCGAAGAAGAGCCTCAAGTGGGCAAGCATATGTGGAGATTTGACGTTCTTCCAAAAATCCCATTGAAGATTGTCTTTTATGAGGCTGATGATGAGTTCCCTGTCGATATACAAATCATGTTAGATAAAACAGCTCTTCATTTTTTGGAATTCGAATGTCTTGCTTTCATGGTGGGATGCTTTGTTCGAGCCCTAATTAAGACGGCGCAATACGGTGACGTTGTCGGTTGGGAACAGTAACATGAATTTTAAGCCCCATTCTCGTTGACTGGTCTCCCTTTCTTTGGCCATACTCCCTTTCTCAAGCAATACCGTTTGCCTACAATCGAACGTCCACAGGTCCTGTGGATAACTCGTGATTTAGGCTGTTGATAACTTGAATAACTCCCCAGTTTTCCATAGGTCAAAGCACTCTGCGTCTTTTTGGGGCGCCAGAAAAACCTAATGATATCAGGCTACGGAGTAACCTGCTGTAATCATACAGATAGCAAAAAAGCCCTTTATTGTAGGTGGCCTAGTTATAAACACCTGTTGATAAACGCATTTCAGAGTGGGGTAGGAAAAGCCATAAATATCAGAGTCTCAAGAGCGTCCCTGAGAAAATTTCTCTTGTTTCCATCCATTCTACCGATTCCCCGTTTCTTCAAAACCCCAACGCCAACTGCGTAGGATATTCACTCACCTCGGCTTCCCGGATAACCTTGCTAGCAGTGGGCGGTTTGGAATAGGTCTTAGTTTTCGGAATTTTCATTACATACCCCAAAAGTTTCGTCAACGGCCCGCAAAGACCAACCAGCGCTCGCTCCATGATTATTGAGATGGCTCTTCCTTTAACCCCCCTGCGCTGCAACTTGCCTTCAATCGTTAAAACCTCACTGGTCAGGATGATCCTGGCGAATCGTTCCTGGGTCCTGGGGAAAACGACAACATCAAGAAGCCCCATTTCATCTTCCAGCGTCAGAAACATGACACGCTTTCCGGATTTGGTCGGTGGAGTGTGAAGTATTACCGACATGCCGGATACCCGGACTCTTGATCCATCCTCCATTTTCCATAGGGTCGTTGATGTAACCACATCCTGCTTTCTAAAAATATTCCTGAGCGAGGCGAGAGGATGCGCATGACAAAAGATACTCATCGACATGGCTTCTCTAAGTGTCTTTTCAGCGCAGTCTCTATCGGGTAATTGAGCAGGTTTCATTGGGAATGGGTCTCCAAAAAGTCGATAGTGCTTTGCATGTTTTGCGTTATAGAGAACAAATACTCTCTCATCAAGAAAAAATAACAAGCCTCTTATAAATGTCCTTTTATTTTGTTATGAGCTATGGGAACGCTATTATAAGGCCATGCGTTCACTGAAACAAGCCTGCGAAATAAAGACCCAGCAAGAAAGGGAGCGTGACAAATGCGCCGCAAGCACTGTGAAATAACAGACCCCGAATATATTGAACGGATTCTCAGCTCAACCACGATCGGCCGATTGGCTACGAATGGCGCTGACGGTTATCCCTACATTACTCCGGTGAATTTTGTGAATCACGAGGGGAACATCTATTTTCATTGCGCATCAAAGGGCGAGAAATTGGATAACCTACAGCGAGATCCCAAGGTCTGTTTTGAGATCGATATTCCGTTGGCATATCTTGATGCTGGTTTTGATCCCCACAAACGGATCTGCCATCTGCACCAATATTATCATTCGGTCATTATTCGGGGAAAGGCGAGTGTTGTCCCGGCAGGCCCCTTAAAGGTAGCTGCCCTCAATGCGCTGGTAACCAAGCACGAGAGAGGCGCCGGTCATGAGTTGGTAAACGAGGAAATGCCAGGTTTCAGCTCCTGTGAAGTGATTGAGATCGAGCCAGTCTCTATGTCAGCGAAAAGTGACCTTGGGCAAAACAAGTCCCCAGATGAACGCTTGGCAATAGCGAAATACCTTAAAAATCGTAATTGGCCCGGAGATCTGGAAGCGGTTAAGGCAATGGGCTTCGATCCGGCGGATCTGTAGGGAGGCGCAAATAGCGCTAGAGTTGCCTGGGTCTAGGGACCGTCTGCGGAAATTGAGTATGTTTTGACGCGGAACCTTTCAACATCCAGGTTGTCTCACATACTGATGCCGGAGATATCCGGTTGGAAGATAAGTTGTCAGGAGCCTAAAAGCTTCACAATCTGTCAATCTTCCCAAACTTCTTTCCGTATTCTGCTATACCCGCTTCCACACGAGCGGGTTTAGCTTTTTATGAGATAATAGCTGAGTTTCGGTCCGGCCAAAAGAAACCTGCCCCCAAACCTAATTCCTACCGTAATCTTCCCTTGACACCCTCTACATCCTTGCCTTATAAAGCCGAAACTCATATTGTTGAAGTTACATAGCAATTTTTATCAAGAGAGGTGTGGACATGACAAAGGCTGAATTTGTGGACAAACTTGCAGAGAAGGGCGAGATAACCAAAAAACTCGCTTCAGATACCATCGACCTGATTTTTTCATCCATTTCCGACGTGTT
>JAZDKD010000588.1:0-4013 GCA_043803345.1 Pseudomonadota bacterium | reverse complement strand
AGGCTGACCCGAATATAGCCCCAGCAATTCCCACCTGGAACCTAGGTTAAGGTAAGTCAAAGTATCGGGGTCGGCGAAATCCTCTACAACAATTTCGAGGTTTTCCAAATTTACCCGAAAACTTTCTGGAATTTGATCCAGAGCTTCGAGTGCTTTTTCGCGGAACTGAGTCTCATCCATGAAACATTGAACTTGACAGAAAAGGCAAATATCGACTAGACGACGTCTAACAGAAAAGGATGAAAATGTGAAGTCTTTGCCTTGCTTCCAAAATAGAAGTTTCATTGTGGTTGGCGTGGGAAACCCTGGAGTTAAGTACGCAAGTCATAGACACAACGCCGGATTCATGACAGTTGACTCTTTAGCTGAAGAACTTGGTGGAATCTGGTCTTTATCGAAGCATGACGCCTTGACCTGTTCAACTATTTATTCTGGAAACGAATTGTTTCTGGTCAAGCCTCAAACTTACATGAATCTAAGCGGAAAAGCAGTTCAGAAAATAGTTTCTTTCAAGAAATCGGACATGGTTCCACTCATAGTAATTCATGATGAGCTTGACATAAAATTCGGTCGCGTGAGAATAAAAATCGGTGGTGGTGACGGTGGTCATAGGGGAGTTCGTTCTATCACCGATAGTATCCGTTTTCGCGATTTTACAAGGGTCCGAATAGGGATTGGACGACCACCGGCCGGAGTGGATCCAGAAGAATTCGTTCTTCGCTCTTTCACGCCTCCTGAAAGACCCGTAGCGAGACGGCTTGTGCAATTGGCGGCAGAGGCTACAAAACTAATCGTCTGTTATGGAACCGAGCATGCGAAAAGCATTATTCACTCAAGAGAGAACGATTTCTCGAATCACGATTTTTCCGAATGAGGTTTTCTCTTGCCTAATCGCGTCGTTTGTAATAATAATTTATCTTTGAACCTATGGAACGTTTGTAGGGGGTAACCACACAAATGAATGGAACTATGGTGAGCGACGACAATGCGCCGCTCCAAAGACTATTACGACCGCTGATTAAAGCGTTGAGAACAGCTTATATTCAAGGTACTACAGTTGTAAAACTGATGCCTTCCGAAAGGGCGATTCAGCTTTATTACAAGTACCGAAGGAAGAGTTATGATCTGCAGTGGTCCATGGATCCTGGTTATCGCAAGGGCCTGAGAAAATTGGTGGAACTGGTAGTTGAGAAAGATGACCGTGTTCTGGACGTAGGATGCGGCACAGGTTCCGCCACGGTTGTCGCAGCGCCTAGGGCCAAGGAAGTTGTCGGCATAGACTTGTCTCCGCACATGATTGAACTGGCCGAAGATAAGGCCAGAAAGAAATGTATTTACAACACTTGCCTGTTCACTTCATCTGTGGAGGATTATCATCCGGATGAAGCTTTTGACAAGGTCATTAGTTCATTCATGATTCCTCACGTAAAACCCTATTTGCGGCCTCAAATTTATTCTTGCATGTTCGATTTTTTGAAACCGGGTGGTCTGGTTGGACTGTTCGGATCCAGAGGCGAGGTCTGTGACGTTTACGAAACTACCGACGAAATCGTGGAGAATTTGACAAGATCAGGATTCACTGAAATCAAGTTATACGATGTTTACGACATTTATCGTATTGCAGTAGCGAAGAGACCGGAAAAAGCGTAACTTATTTTTTGTAACCTGGGGATGCAGCCACCTTTGATGAGGATTAAAGCCTAATTCATAGTGGCTGCAATCAGTTCTTATCTAGTAGTTCTGATTTTGAACGAATTACGTGATCGTTTTTGGACCAACTGAAATTCATGGACCGAAGCTTCCGCTAAGGATATGGTGAATCTTGAGCAAAGAACCGGAAAAACTGATCACTATAATAGAAGCGGAAATTAGTAAATTTGTTGGAGAGTGAAGTACAAGAAGGTTTTATCTCATTTCAAAAACATCTTAGACACGCCGCCCATCTGCAACAGTAATCTACTAAGCTTTTCTAGAGTAATAGAGTAAGGAAGAGTTAGTCCACTACAGGGTCAACGATTCATGCACGAAAATATCTGCGTTGGGAACGAAGGTGAGCGTGACGCTTTCACGCCCATTTGTGCCACTGTCACTCACCCCTGGGTCGCTGCTGGAACGAACAGAAACCTTATTTTCTCTGCTTTCTGTCCGATAAAATAACTGGTTCCTCCAAAGACAATCGGTTTTCGAGGTCCCGCCAAAAATCTGCCTCAGACTTCCTCCATGTTGAGCCGAATTGGTCATCAAAAAGAGCGAATACTTCAGAAATCGCTTTCCGCCAGACTGACTGCTCGGATAATTTTAGGACGTCCTCCAGGAACGGTACTATATTGCTCAAGTAGGTCTTGGGGAGATAGGCCTTAGCCCCGCCATCTATGGATTGCTTCAAGGCTTCTGGATTCAAAGCGTGAGTCGTGAGCATGACTACAGGAAAGCCTCTATGGAAGGCAATCTCAAGGAGGTCAAAACCATGAACTCCCATAATATCCAGAATTACCAGATCGTAGTTATGGGAAAAAAGTAGCTGACGGGCTTGTTCGTATGCAGTGGCCTTATGGAGGATCAATTCGGTCTCGTCCTCCAGCAGGTCTTCAAGTGTATCGAGAATATCTAGCTCGTCATCAACTGCGAGAATAGTTTTGTTTCTAAGCACTTCGGATTTGGACATGTCACGCTTGCTCATTTCTTCTTCAGGATACGAGAAGTCACATCCCCAAGTAACGCGACTTTATCTCTTCGTTTTTGCCAAGACTTTCAGGGGAAGACTCGTGGACAATTTGTCCGCGACTCATCACGTAAATTCTGTGAGCAATATTTAGAGCCATTTGGAAATTTTGTTCGACCAGAAGGATTGACATGCCCATTGCAGCCAACCGACTTATAACTTTCGATATTTCATCCACTATCATGGGAGCCAATCCTTCAGAAGGTTCGTCGAGCAAGAGGACTTGAGGTCTTTGTACAAGGGCTCTGCCTGTTGCAAGCATTTGCTGTTCGCCCCCGCTGAGGTTTCCTGCCCGTTGTTCTCTTCTCGAACGTAGGATTGGAAAAGTTTTAAAAACGGTTTCTATTTCCCATGGCTCTATCCCGCTGTCTTCCCCATAACTACACCGAATCGGTATGGTCAAATTTTCCATCACTGTCAGTGACCTAAAGATTCGTCGACCTTGCGGAACCAGAGCTATGCCGCGACGGACAATTTGATGAGTAGGATGTCCAGTTATATCCTGGCCATCGAGTAGTATTTTTCCATTGGTTGGCCTTACAAAAGAGACAATGGCATGAACAAGGGTAGTCTTACCAACTCCGTTTCGGCCGAGGAGTGCTATTACTTGGCCTCTAGGCACCTTCAGGCAAACTCCTTGCAGGATGTGGCTGTATCCATAATGAGTGTTCAGATCGGCTATCTCAAGCATGGCTACCTCCGAGGCCGAGATAGACCTCAGCTACGCGGGGATTCCCTCTGATTTCACTCTCGTTGCCTTCAGCCAGTACATTACCATAGCAAAGCACTGTTATTCTATCGGCCATTTGAAATGCCACGTCCATGTCATGCTCGATAAACAATACCGTGGTCGATGAGTCTAACGAACCGACCATTGGAATTACCAGTGCCGTTTCAGCAGTGGAAAGACCTTGTGTGGGTTCATCGAGCAGCAGAATCTTCGGTCGTGATGAAAGGGCAAGAATGATCTCAAGTTGGCGCTGTTCACCGTGGGAAAGGCTTCGGACCGGATAATCCTTTTTGTCTTCCAAACCCCACTTTCGCAGCAATGAAAGGGCTGACGCAATCAGCTCAGGAAAGGATGACACCGTCCGGTAGAAAATATACTTGGTAGATTTGAGGGCTTGCAGGCCCAAAAAGATATTTTACATAACAGATAAATTGCTAAACAGATTGGTTATCTGAAACGTCCTGGCCAGCCCCAAAGAGGCTCTAACATGGGCCGGATACTTGGTAATATCCTGATCAAAAGAAATTACGCGTCCAGCAGACGGCTTTATCATACCGCTGA